>JAYUZA010000468.1:0-3955 GCA_043752145.1 Flavobacteriales bacterium | reverse complement strand
CCCATGGCCGCACCCGCAAAAGTAAGGGTATTTGCCTTCCTGTCAATAAGGCACAAAGCAATTTCCATCCCATCCCGAATTATATCATCTTTTCGGTGATTTAAGATAGTATAAATTTGCTCATCAAGTTTAGATAAAATTTCGGCTGGTTTGAGCATTATTTTACTACGAATGAGTTGTTCAATTATCATGTTGCCCAACAGCGTAATAAAGGCTCCGGGTACCCCGTGGCCGGTGCAATCGGCTGCATATAGGTATGTATAGCTTTCTAACTCAATAGCTCCGTAAAAATCACCGCTTACAATATCCTTGGGTCGATACAACAATGCCACATTTTTAAAGGTGCCCTTCATGGACTTCAGATCCGGCAAAATTGATTCCTGGATGTCCTTGGCGTAGTTAATACTGCTGGTTATATCGGTGTTTTTTTCAAGAATGGCGTTATTTAATTTCACCTGTTTAAGGGCTATGGAGAGTATAAAAGTGATTTCCTCAAGGCGGTTTATTTCCCATTCACTGAGTTGGAATGGTGAGATGAAACCAAGGGCTAAAGTTCCAACCAATTCGTTATTATCCAGAATAGGAAGCACTATGTATGACCTTTCGCCCTTGTCAAGGTAAAGGCTATCGCTATAAGACTTGGCATCTGCTTTGAAAAGGTCATACTCAATATAATTAACCTTACTCATAATTGAAGTGTAACATTTAAGATCGTTACCCCATCGCCATGTCTCTGCAATAAGCTCGCCTTTGATGTATTTATATCCTTCCAAATGTGCTTTGCGTTCATCCAACATGTTTACCGATACGGTAATACAATCCTTGGTTTCTTCAACCACATAATTAAGCGCATCCTTAGCAATGTTCTCGATGCTGGAAGCGTTAATTAGTTTTTGTTTAATGACGTTTTGGAACTCAAGATCTTTTGAATATAATTCGAGCCTGGTGCGTAATTTTAATTGATTGATCGTGATCGAAATTATTTCCGTAGCATCCTTAATATTTTTGATCTCCTGTTCGGTAAGTTCAAAAGGAATAGAAAAACCAATTGACAAGGTGGCTATCATTTCACCGGCATAATTCAAGGGGAACACAATATACGATCGTATGCCGCTGTTTATGTTAGCTTCATCTGAAACAGAAATATTGGAACTTGACTTTAAGTCTTTCTCAATGAAAATCTCGCCTTTTCGGCATTTCTCAAACGATTTAATGTTTGCAATATTTATTTCTTCGTTTATTAATTTATCCTTTTGCAAATAATATCCTTTCACACGGTTTTTTTCGTTCTCAAATAAAAGAAGCGCAATATGTTCACAATTGTTTAAATTTTCCTTGATAAATCCAAGTGTATGTAAACTTATCTCCTCAATAGTCTTACAAAGTATTAAACGTTCTTTTATGGTATTGTGAAATTCAAGTTCCTTAGAGTATTGTTTTACGATCTTTGCCTGTGAATCTATTTTTTGCTGGTTCAATATCCTTTCGGTTATATCGGTACAGATACCGGAATTGCGCACAACTTTTCCATCGGCATTTCTAATGGCAAACGACTTTTCTGCGATCCAGCGTATTTGATCGTTGAAAATGATACGGTATTCAATTTCGTAATCAATTCCTGAATCAACCGCTACATTGGCGTCAATTACCTTTTGCAGATCATCCTTGTGTACAACGGTTTTTAAACTTTGGCCTGCGTAGATATTTTCGGCTATTACACCCAATACCCTTTTGCATGACGGACTGATGTAAAGATATTTTTTATTCTCAATATCGTAAAGCCAAAACACATCGTCAATGGTTTCGTTGAGTTGCCTGAAATTATTCTCACTTTCCTTAATGGCCAATTCAATGGCTTTAATTTTACTTATATCACGAATAATTCCCGAATATCCAACCACTTCATTATTATCATCTCTTTTAATACTTACTTTTTGCGAAACCCAAACTTCCTCACCGTTCTTTTTTACCAATGGAAATTCAATGGCTTCAAACACTTTTGTATCCTTGTTGGCGCCCAGGTAGAATTTTTCAAGCATTGGTTTAAAATCCTCCCGAACAAAATCAGAATAATGCTTAAATATCATTTCGGTAGTTTGATAACCGAGCAATTTTTCGGCAAACTTGTTGATGAAAACAATATCACCATACTTGTTTGATTCATAAATAATATCGGTTGCCGTTTGGATCAAATTGCGGTATTGATTTTGCGCATGTATACGCTCTGTAACGTCTTGTCCAATGCCAACCACCGTTTCGTTCCCAAATCGTTTATCGTTCCACTGGATCCATTTGAAAGTACCCCACTTTGTTTTTATTTTACGAAGAAAGGAGCCTTCTTCTTTTGCGCCCATCAATATTTTTTGTCTGGACTCTTCATCTGTTGAAAATGCTTCGTGTGTTTCTTTCCACCAACCCTGGCCCATTAATTCATCGGCCTCATATCCCAATATTTCCTTAACGTTCTTACTTATGAAAATAATTTGACCTTTCATATCGGCAGCTATAACCAACGAACTACCCTTGTTTACAATGGTATCGGCAAAAAGTAAACGTGACTTTGAATTTAACTGGGAAATATAACGGATCTCATATATAAAAACACTGATGAACACACCGTTTATAAGCACAATGACCGTTTTAACGGACACATTGTCGTTATAAAATAAACTAAGGATAAAGATCAATAAGCTACCCGTGAATAGCCAGTAATGTTTTCGGTTGTGGAATAAGGAATGCGAAAAGAAAAGAATAATAAAAAATTCGCTGAATGTAATGAGCTCAAAAGGTTGCGTATAAATTTTATACATTGTTGAGAGTGTATAAAGAAGGATCACCCCAAAAAACAGCGCGTACAAATAATTTTTTATCGGATTAAACTTACTACTTATGAAATAAATGCTTAAACAAAACAGGCCGATCGCTATGTTTGAAACGAGTTCATCAAACTGCCTTAATTCGAAAAGGTAAATAACAATTTCCGTCAAAGGAGCTACGATACCAAAGAACAGGAAGTAAATTTTCATTTCTTCCTGTTTACTGTGAATTTCTGAATAGTCCTTTACAAATTCCTTGTTGTAAGTCATTGACCGGTTAAACAGCAAGCTTATGAGTATAGCGGTGAACAATACAACCAAAAGTATAAACCACCAGGTGTAATAGAATGGAGTGGCAATAGAGAATTTGTAAGTGGTAATGTCGGGCTGCATGCCTCCTTCTTTGCCAATGAGTTGAACCGCGAATTCATACTCACCATAACTTAAATTGGAGTAGGTAACTTCATTTTGAACTCCAGGTGTAGACCAGTTTTTATCCAACCCCTTTAATTTATATGTGTAATAATAATTGTTGGCGTTGCTGGTATTTATCAAAGAAAATTCGAACGTTAATTGATTTTCGTTACTGGTAAATTCATGGCCTTTTTCGGGCATATTAAACCATTTGTTTTGCTTTTTAAAGTTTCGCCAATCTTGATTTTTATTGAAGATCCTTAAATTGGTAAAAACAAGCCTTGGAATCACTTTGCGTTCGAAGGTCATGGTGGTATTGCAACTTACCAAACCTTTAACCGTTCCTACATAAAAATTCCCATCATCATCGGTGTATTGTGCACGCATGTTTGTTTCTAGACCCTTAAAACCATTGAACGAATTGTAATTTTTAATTGATCTTATATTTCCAGCTTTATTCACCTCAAATTTATCGAGTCCTAAATTATGCCCCGACCAAACAAAGCCGGTTTGATCGGCCGTTAGTGTATAAATAAGCGTAGAAGTGAGGCCATTTTTTTTGTTGAATTTTTTTACTTTTTTATTATTGACCGAATAAATGCAATTAACCCCGGTACACCAAAAATTCCCGAACGAATCAAAGGTAGAAACACCAATAACATCACTAATGATCTGATCGGTTATTTCATAGCGTTGATTATCGGTTTTTAATTCAAACAATCCCG
>JAYUZA010000467.1:0-3960 GCA_043752145.1 Flavobacteriales bacterium | reverse complement strand
GGGCCCGCAAACAGAAACTGCAACAGTAACAACCGTTGCAGGAACTACTTATTTGGTAAGAGTATGCAACCAGGCGGCAAACAATATGACCCTTACTTCAGTTTGCGTGTCAAGCCCTATTCCTACTCCTTGTTCTAGCATTATAGCCACGGGTGCCTGCGGTACTTCTATAACAACAAATCTTACAGGAACGGGTACATGGAATGTTACTACCTGCGGTTTTACTACATCAGGTACCGAAGCAATTTATAGTTTCACACCAACTACTACCGGAACATATTCAATTAATGTTACGGCCTCTTCAGGTGGTTTTGTTGATTTCTTTTGGATGAATTCGACTACCGGTTGTGGTCCTACAGGATGGACATGTATCGATGATATTTTTTCACCGGGCACATACGGATCAATGGCTTGGACAGCAGGACAAACATATTATATTTTACTTGATCCAGAACCAACAAGCGCAACCTCATTTACATGGAACATTGCGTGTCCGCCACCGCCAGTTGCAGATCCTTGTACAGGTATAACAAACATTCCTGCTTGCGGAAGTTCACAAAGCATAAGTCTTGCGGGAACAGGTTTTGCAGGATGGGATATTCTCGCTTGCGGATTCAGTACACCGGGTGATGAACAACTCTATAGCTTTACCGCAACAACAAGCGGCAGTTATTCTGTTACCGTGTCATCAGCTTCGGGAAGTTTTATCGATTATTTTTGGGTGAATTCTACTGCGGGATGTTCGCCCGCTGCCGGATGGAACTGTGTTGATGATATCGCTTCTGTCGGTACATACGGGTCAATGAATTTTATCGCAGGTCAAACGTATTATATATTGTTGGATGCAGAAAGTACATTCGGAACAACTACGCAAACATTCATGATCAATTGTCCGGGTCCCGATCCTTGTTTAAGCATCATACCCATTGCGGCTTGCAGTACATCTACCGTAACACTAAATCTTTCAGGTGTCGGTGGATTTAATCCCGGAGGTTGTTTTTTCGGCACTCCCGGTGCTGACCAGATTTACAGTTTTACACCTTCTACAACCGGAAATTATAGTATTAATATTTCGGCTTTCATAGGTCCGGGTTCGGTTGATTTCATGTACGTGAATTCAACTGTGGGTTGTAGTGCAGGGGCAGGATGGACTTGTATCGATGATATGTTTACAACTGGAAATACGGCATCAGTGAATTGGATAGCGGGGCAAACGTATTATATTTTGGTGGATGCTGAAGTTGTTGGTGTTTACGACTTAACATTTACAATTAATTGTCCGGGTACAGTAGTTACAGCGGGCGATTGCGCTGCCGCAGTAAACGTTTGCACCAACCTTACATTTGCTGTTGACCCAAGTGGATTTGGAGCCATTAATGAAATTTGTCCGGCAGGAACCTGCGCTGCTAATCCTAATGTTAATCCGGCCAGTTTAAATTCAGGCTGTTTACTTTCAGGTGAATTAAACAGTACCTGGATGGTTGTAAACATTGCTACAAATGGTACGTTGGAATTTAGTTTTGGCTCACCGGGTGGTGCGGTTTGTTACGATTGGATCATGTGGCCCTATTCTGCAAGCACATGCAATGATATTTTTGCCGGCACACAAGCGCCTGTACGTTGCAACTGGAATTCGAGTTGTACGGCTTTTACAGGCATGGCCGCTATAGTTCCTGCTGGCGGCTTTCCCGGAGATTTTGAACCACCACTGGCAGTTTTAGCAGGCCAGCAGTATATAATTTGTTTTTCAAATTTTAGTAGTGCCACAACATCTGTTCCGCTCAATTTTTTTGGAACGGCATCGGTTAGCTGCACACCATTGGCTACCGAATTCACTTCATTTAACGGGTATAAAATGAACGATGAAGTAATGTTAAACTGGAAAAGTGAAACCGAAAGCGTTGTAGCGTATTTTGATTTAATGCATTCTTCAAATGGTGTTGATTTTACAAATATTGCAAAAGTTTCCGCAAAACAATTATCTTCTGCCGATGAACTTTATGAATTCATTCACATTGAACCATCGCAAGGAGTAAATTATTATAAATTACTAAAAACCGATATATTTAATAAAACCGAGGAATCGTCAGTGGTAGTTATAAATTTTCATAATGATGAGATGACAATCGGTAATGTTTATCCAAATCCTGCAAACGACATATCTTATTTGGATATTCAGTCATCTGTTGAAATGGTTGTTTCATTGCTCATCAGCGATCTTACAGGAAAGGTTGTTCAAACCGGTGAACTCAAGGTGTTAAAAGGGAAAAATAAGTTTGGCATAAATTCAGGTCTTTTTGAAAAGGGCGTTTATCAAATTACCATCCGTACTGGAAATAATTCGATCAATAATTCGCAAATGTTGATCATTAATTGATCCCTCTTGCCGGTCTTTTTGTTGTTCCTCCGCATACCCACATCCGTTTTTTAGTTTTTCATGCAAACTAATTCTTAACTTTCCATCGAAATGGAGTATTCATTTATCAAAAATTTAAAAGTTGTTGAACTGTCAAGCGTATTGGCCGGACCCGCGGTAGGAATGTTCTTTGCCGAACTAGGTGCAACCGTTATTAAGGTTGAAAATAAAACTACCGGTGGCGATATGACCCGTAAATGGAAACTCCCAGCCGAAGATGAGTCCTCAAACGTTTCGGCTTATTTTTCAAGTGTAAATTATCACAAACAATATTTACACGTTAATTTTAATGAAGCAAACGATCACCAAAAGGTTTTGGAACTTATTGAACAGGCCGACATACTCATTGTAAATTTTAAAAAAGGGGATGATGAAAAATTTGGTTTTGATAATGAAAAAATAAAACGGTTGAATCCATCGCTTATTTACGCACACATTACAGGTTACGGAAATACAAATGATAAAACCGCTTTTGATATTGTTTTGCAGGCTGAAACAGGTTTTATGCATATGAACGGTACCGCTACAAGTGGTCCGGTTAAAATGCCTGTGGCGCTAATCGATATTTTGGCAGCTCATCAATTAAAAGAAGCAATATTACTGGCATTAATTAAACGACAAATTTCAGGAACCGGTTCATATGTGCATGTTTCGTTATATGAAACAGCTATTGCATCATTGGCTAACCAGGCATCCAATTATTTAATGACGGGAAAAATAGCGCAACCCATGGGAACACTTCATCCCAACATTTCGCCTTATGGTGAAATACTGGTTGCAAAAGACGGTGTTAAAATTGTTTTGGCTGTGGGGAACGATAAACAATTTAAAGCACTGTGTATTTGTTTAGGGCTTGAAAGTATGTTGACGAATGAAAAATTCATCACGAACAAAGATCGTATCGCTAACCGTATTGAATTAATTGAATTACTGAATTCAAAAGCGGGAAACTTATTGAGTAGCTATTTGGAGGCAAAACTTAGTGAAGCAAAAGTCCCGCACGGTTTAATTAAAAATATGCAGGAAGTTTTTGAGAATAAAACAGCAAAAAAAATGATATTGGAAGAGGATATTGAGAATACTATAACCAAACGTGTATCAACCATTGCGTTTAACAAAGATTTTTTAAATGATTAAAATTATACATCCGTCAACACCAATCGAGTGGGAGCAGTATTACACGCTTCGCTACAATGTTTTGCGTAAACCCTGGAACCAGCCGCCCGGAAGTGAAAAGGACGAGCACGAAAATACAAGCATTCATTTATTTGCTTTAATAGATGGGGTTCCTGCGGGTGTTTGTCGTATTCAATACAATTCGCCAACACAGGCACAGGTGCGCTTCATGGGTGTTGACGAAAAGTTCAGAGGACATAAAATTGGCCAGGCATTGTTAACCAAAGCCGAAGAAATAGCGCATGAAAAGGGTTGTAATGAAATGGTGCTGCAGGCGCGTGAAATTGCTGTTAAGTTCTATACATCGGCAGGGTATTCAATTGTGGAAAAGTCTTTTTTGTTGTGGGATACAATTCAGCATTACCTCA
>JAYUZA010000466.1:0-3965 GCA_043752145.1 Flavobacteriales bacterium | reverse complement strand
AAAAAAAGGACAAACCGAAAGTAAAAGTCACAACAAGCGCAACAGAATAATTTTACTTAATTGTAAATTCATCGGCATCTTTTCCAAACGGTAATTTGGTGCGATATTCGATCAATGCTTGTTTTTCAATTTTTATTTGTTTCACCCAAGCTTTGTCATCGGCACCTTTCAACAACTGTTTTCCTAAATAATCAATTACAGCCGAACTTCCGTTATGATCTATTTTGTTTGCGTCAAGCCCTACGCGATTTGAAGCAATAACATATGCCTGATTTTCGATAGCACGTGCAATAAGTAATTGTTGCCAGGCATAATTTCGTGGTGCAGGCCAATTCGCCACATAAATTAAAACATCGTATTGGTTATTTACATTTTTGCTCCAAACCGGAAAACGCAGGTCGTAACATATCAAGGGACAAATATTCCAACCTTTATAATTGATTATGACTTTGTCTTTTCCAGCGGTATAATGTTTGTCCTCGGTACCCGGTGAAAATAAATGGCGTTTATCGTAACTATACACTTCTCCGTTGGGCATAACCCAAACAAAACGGTTGTATTGTTTCTTGTTTTCGGCAATAATTAAACTTCCGCAAATAACCGACTTTATTTTTTTCGCATGCTTCTTCATCCACGTAACGGTATTGCCGGTCATGGGTTCGGCCAATTTTTTGGAATTCATACTGAATCCGGTGGAGAATGTTTCGGGTAAAACAATTATATCGGCATTTTTTATTTTCGAAAAATGTTTTTCAAAATTCAATAAATTCTGCGCTTTATCCTCCCAAACTAATTTTGGCTGTACAACGGCAATGTTTAACGTGTTATTCTTCGACATGTGTAAATTATATTTTGTTTAGGATTTCAATGGCTTTATCCAGAGTTTCTTTTTTCTTGGCAAAGCAAAAACGCAATACATGTTGGTCCATTTTTGTATTATAAAACACGGAAATGGGAATGGAGGCAATTTTATTTTCGATGGTTAAGCGTTTTGCAAAATCAACGTCCAACTCCTGTGAGATATTACTATAATCAAGTAATTGAAAATAGGTTCCGGCACTGGGTGTAAATTTAAAGCGTGACGATTTAATTCCATTGGCAAAATAATCGCGTTTTTCCTGATAAAAATCATTCAGCTCCAAATAGGTTGAACTTTTGGATAAATATTCGGCACAGGCATGTTGTGTGGGTGTATTGCAACAAAAAACCTGGTATTGATGCGATTTTCGGATCTCGTGCATTAAATCTTCAGGCGCCACTAAATAACCCATTTTCCAACCGGTAACATGAAATATTTTTCCAAATGAGGCAATAATTACCGAGCGTGATGCCAATTCGGGTGAAGTAGCCATGCTTAAATGTTTTTGTCCGTCAAAAATTAAATGTTCATACACTTCATCGCTTAAAATAATAATGTTGGTTCCCTTCACGATATTTTCCAGTTCTTTGATATCGTAAGCCGATAAAACCGCTCCGCTTGGATTATGCGGAGAATTAAGAATGATCATACGCGTTTTTCCCGTAATTGTTTTTTTGACTTCGCTCCAGTCAATTTTAAAATCCGGGGCTTTTAACGCTACATAACGTGTTATGCCTTTGTGTAAGGTAACGGCCGGTTCATAGCAATCGTAAGCGGGAGTAAAAATAACCACTTCATCGTCCTCACGCACCAATGCCGAAATTGTGCTGTAAATAGCTTGTGTACCTCCTGCAGTAATTGTTATTTCTTTGTCGGCATCGTATGTGGCATTGTATAGTTCAAGAAATTTTTTCGCGATCACTTCACGCAAAACGGGAACGCCCTGCATGGGTGCATATTGATTAAAACCCTGTGTCATGTATTTGCCCACCAATTGGATCAATTCGGTACTGCAATCAAAATCGGGAAAGCCTTGTGAAAGGTTGATGGCCTTGTTTTCGGTGGCCAGTTTAGACATAACTGTAAAAATGGTTACACCCACTTGTGGCAACTTACTTGGAATGGTGTGATTAAATTTAGGCATATGGTAAATGTAGGTTTAGAATATATTCGTACATTCGTTTTGGGTGAAAAGTTCTCAATTATTTTATAAAAACACATTTTATGAGGATAAAAATTAAGAATCAGGTATTTTTTTATTTATTAATTACCATTTTTGTTTCATGTAGTACCAATCCGGACGATTTGGCGAAGGAATATTGTGATTGCAGGGCGCAGGTTGATAAAGGAACAAAAACCGATAAGGATTGTGCCGAACTTGCCGAATCGCATACATTGAAATTGCAGGATGAAACAGAACCCCTTAAAGTGTATACGGCAAGAATTCTTGATTGCATAAGTGCCACTGAAATGAACACGAAAAAATGATCACACGTTTTGTAAAACTTACATTTGACCCTTCAAAAGTAGAAGAATTCAAAACACTTTTTCATTCAACAAAACCCGCTATACAATCCTCCAAAGGTTGTATAGAAGTAAAGCTCATGAATGATATTGCAAATCCGAATATTTTTTTTACCGTAAGTAAATGGAAATCGGAAGCCGACCTTAACGTTTACCGAAAATCGGCATTGTTCGATCGGGTATGGACACAAACCAAGCAGTATTTTAGTGACAAACCAGAAGCCTGGTCGGTTGAGGAAGTAAATAGTAATTAGTAAATGGTAATTCGTGTGCATGGGATTCAAATTGTCAAATCTCAAATCTTATAATTTTTTCAAATGAAAACAATTTTTATTACTGGTAGCTCTTCAGGTATCGGCCGATCAACAGTTGAATATTTTTCATCCAAAGGATGGAATGTAGCAGCAACTATGCGAAGCCCCGAAAAAGAGACAGAATTACAAAAAGTTGGCAATGTAAAATTGTACAAGCTTGATGTGAACGATGAAGCCAGTATTTCATTGGCAATTGAACAGGCCATAAAAGATCTTGGAGGCATTGATGTTTTGTTTAATAATGCAGGATACGCGGCTGTTGGCGCATTTGAAGCATCCGACAATGAAATTATCCAAAAGCAATTCGACACCAATGTTTTTGGCGTGATGCGCGTTACGCAGGCAATTCTTCCGTATTTCAGAAGTAAAAATAGTGGAACTATCATTACCACTACAAGTATGGGTGGATTAATTACATTTCCTTTATACAGTTTATACCACAGCACTAAATGGGCCGTTGAAGGATTTATGGAATCGTTGAGTTATGAATTGCGTCCGTTCAACATAAAAGTAAAATGTGTTGAACCTGGTGCCATTAAAACCGATTTTTACGATCGTTCAATGGTGATCATGCAAAAAGACGGACTAAAAGTCTACGATAAGTATACTGCTGTTTGCGTTGGAAACATGGATAAGTTCGCCTTAAACGCTCCGGGACCTGGTATCATTGCAAAAAAAGTTTTTCAGGCAGCCAATGCCAATAATTTCAGGTTGCGTTATCCAAAAGGAAATAATGCTCCGATGCTACTCTTTTTAAGAAGGGTTTTACCAAACAGTTGGTTTTTTGGTTTAGTGAGAATGATCGTAGAAAAAGGATTTAAGAAGAAAAATTAACCACGAAGGTCACAAAGATTTTACACGAAGTACACAGAGTTTTATCAGGTAATTTCTTTGCGAGCCTTGCGCCTTCTTAGTGTTCTTTGTGGTTAAAACGAGAATAGCATTAATTCCCTTTGATTCGTTTCCATAATTCTCCAAGCGCTTTAAACCGTGAAAAACTCCAATTCCCTTTTTCAATTTTAAGGCGATTTTTTCGACTACTGTCATTAGAAATTTTCCATCTGAAAACCCAATCTGATTTTTCATTGTTAACCCCCCCGATCTTTCCGAAACGAACATCGCAAAAATACAAGCCGCTATCGGTCGGTTCAAAACAATAATATCCTTTGGAGAAATATTTTAGTTTTTGTAATAAGGGGTCTTTTTCAAATTCGGAGGCCAGAATATTTGCATTTTTCGGATAGAATTTAAATGTAATTGGTTTTGAG
>JAYUZA010000465.1:0-3965 GCA_043752145.1 Flavobacteriales bacterium | reverse complement strand
GCTGATGAAAAAACTGTTCGGAGGCTTAGAGAAATTGCAATTCTTCTTCGAAAAAAATCACTTGTGGACAAAATAAAGAAACTATATAATAATAAGTGTCAATTGTGTAGCACAAGCATTTTCCTGGGATCTGATAAATTATACTCGGAGGTTCATCACATTATTCCATTAGGTAAACCTCATAACGGAATAGATCATATCTCGAATATGATCTGTGTTTGCCCTAACTGTCATGTCCAATTGGATTTTAAAAGTATAAGGTTAAATCTGAGTAAGATTACTATCAAACACGAAATATCTAAAGAATTTGCTGTAGAGTATAATTCGATGGTAAAATAATATTTAGCGCATTAGGGATAGAAGCGAAAAGCCTTTTGTGAGGTTACGAACAAAAGCTTGTAGCGAATAGCCCGGCCCGCAGGGCAACGCCATAAAACAGTTGTTAGTGCTTAGTTGTTCGTTGGTAGTATTGCCAACCGCGCAAACCAGATTCCTCGGAGTACCTCGGAAATCACACGCTAGTCTTTGATGTTGCCCTAATAAATCCGCTTACCCTTTTCCAAACCTTGTTAGTCGCTAGTCTTGAGTCCTTAGTCATTAGTGGTGTGAGTGTGGGTAAGGGCATGCCTAGAATATCCTCTTCCCTTTTTTCCAGATAGACTTATGATTGTATAGATCATCAATGTCTTTAATGGGATTACCCGCCACCATTACAAAACTCGCCTCAGCCCCCTTTTTTAAGCCCAAAAACCGATCAAGCTTAAATGCCTTGCTAATATTGACCGTTGCGGCTTGTAAAGCCTCTTGATTGCTTAAACCGGCCTGTGTAAGCAGCTTTATTTCCACAAACAGATCGGAACCGAAATTGAAATTGTAATTAGGCGCATCGGTGCCCGCCAAAATGGGAATACCTATTTGATGGGCTTTGCGGGTTTCGGCAAGGACATCGTTAAAGTCTAAGTCGCCATTTTTATCTTTAGTGCCGGCAACTGATGCGATGAATGATTTTATTACATATAGGGTTGGTACAATAAAAGGACCTTTGCTTTTCATGAAGCGCAATTGTCCATCGGTAGCCGATCCTTCTGTCCATATATGCACAAAGCCATCAATACCTTGCGGAGTTAAAACTCTTGCATCGTTCAAGGTTGATACATGCGCTACACACATTTTTTTATAGCTGTGCGCTATTTGTATAACCACGCGTGTTTGTATGAAATCAACATTTTTAGGAAAATGTGATTCGCACAGGATCTTTATATAGTCGGCCCCGTTTTTTATGCGCTGCGCAGTAAATTTTGCGGGTGAAACACTATCGTTAATGGTTGGCACAGGATACCATTGCGTACCATGCCCACCCGGAACGGTTGCCCCCGACCCTGCCGAGTAAAAATACGCGTATGCAAGAGAGTCGCGAAAAGTGCGGAAATACGCGGCACGGGAATCATCGTTATGCATATCCAACAGGGCAAATATGCCGTTGCGCTGCGCTTCGATCAATTGTTTTTTGTCATTTACATGCACATGGGCATTAAGCATTGGCGGAATAATGGTGCGGTTTTTTCCATCGATGTATTTACCGCTGTACTGTGAAATATCACGTGTAATGTCGACTATACCGGTGGAGTCGAAAACGAAATTGGTGTTTTCCATATAGTATTCACCTTCGAAGACGTTGACGTTTTTAATGATCGTACAATTATTACGCGTGACGAGAGCTGAACACGAAGCCAACAGGAGGCAAAGGAATATAAGTAGGTGCCTTGTTTGCATTATTTCAAATATAGTATTTTTTGTGGGCATGGGGAGATTCCACGCCTTCGCGGGAATGATGGTGTGTGGGAGTGGGTGTGGGAGAAAATCTACGGAAAGCCTTTTAAAGCCGAACTCTCAAAATTTCTGTATGCTTTAAATATTCCAAATGCCATTCATCGGAATATTAGCTGGCGGAGTGCGATGGCTCGTCCACCTGATGCGCGGAATTTTTTGTAGATCAAATTAAGTCTTCAAAACGTTATGTCAAGCCAAAAAATTCGGATCAGGTGGTGACTTTTTTGGTTACTTTTTGTGTGGCAGACAAAAAGTGACAAGAAACAAGTGAGAAATCCGAAATTCGGAATTTAAAATTCCCTATCTTCATACCACCCTTGAAAAGATCTCTTCTCATATCACTCATTTGCCTCGGCAGCTTTAGCGCATTTACGCAAGACACAACTAAAACTCCGCGAAGACATGAAGGCTATTACGCAACCAAACATTTTTCCATTTTGGGAAGTTATACAGGCTTTGGATTTCAGTATGGCGAATTGGGTTTAGCAGTAAATGAACACGGGGCTGATGGTCACCACGCCTTTGCATGGGCTATGTTTGCATCGACCGAACTATACCTGAACCGCGAAAAATTTATTATAGCACCCAAGATCGGAGCATGGATGGCTAACGGAGCTGCCTATGGTTTAAACCTGCTGTATTATACCAACGGCAAGGAAGGTAGTTTGTGTTTTAGACCCGAAATTGGTTTAGGAATTAATGTATTTAAACTTACGTACGGCTATAATTTTAGACTAGTTAACAGAGACTTTGAAAACGTGAACATGCATGCCTTGACCTTTACGTTTTTGATACAGGTTAAGAAGTTGAAGACGGAGGGTTCGAGGGAGTCGTTTACGTATTAAGAAATTTCGCATTTCGCATTGGGCACTTCCAACAGTACGCCATTGTACAAACGGTATGACAGGAATAAGTCCTAAGGATTATTTTTTCTTCGGGTTTAAAGACTTGGTCAAGCTTTTAATCACACCTTCCTTATCCTTTTTAACCAGTCTAACAAATTGCTTTGCGTACGGATGCACCAAATGGTGTTTTTCACTCCACAGAATTATTTCAACCAATAATGGTATAAGATCAAGTCCCTTGGCTGTTATTTTATACAATACTTTTGCTTTGCTATCGGGGTGTTTGTGTTTTGAAATAATTCCGCCACATTCGAGCAAAGCCAGGCGATCAGCCAAAATATTGGTGGCTATTTTTTCTTCGGTATCCAAAAAATCGCCATAGGTGTTTTTGCCCTTAAAAATAATATCGCGTATGACCAGGAGTGACCATTTATCGCCAAAAATATCAAGGGCTGTACTTATCGGACACTGAGAGCGATGATCAATTTTTTTCTTTTTCACCTATTTATTTTTAAATCCACTTGCAAATTAAAAGTAAATATACATATATTTGTGCTTGCAAAACGAAAGTGCTTATTATTTAACCAAAAAAAACACCTATGAGTAAATTACAGGCAAGGAACGAAACCATTGTTAATGCTCCGGTAGCGAGCGTTTGGGCAGCAATAACCGACATCAATATGTTGCAAAGGATCAATCCCTGGGTTGAGAAAGCATCGGGGCGAATGGATGTGCAGGGCGCTACACGAACCTGCGAGTTCAATAACAAAGGCAGGAAAGGTACCATGACCGAAAAACTAATTGAACTGGTTGCCGAAAAGAAAACCGTATGGACCATTGAGAACGATACCATGGGTATGAGTAAAATGTTGAAGGATACGCGTTTTTGCTTTTATCTTGAAAAACTGGATGAGCATAAAACCAAAGTGGTAAACGAGTCTTATTATAAACCAGCCAATTTAGCGGCAAAGATCATGAACGGCTTAATGATGAAAAAGCAAATGCGCAAAATACAGGGCCAGATCCTTAACAATATAAAAACACTTACCGAAAAATAAATGGCCACTATACAAAATGAAATACTCATAAATGCTCCGGTTGAAAAAATATGGGGCATACTTACCAATTTGGAAGAACTGGATAAATATGATCCGACTGTAAAAAAATCAGTCCTGATCTCTGATACAAAAACAGGGATGGATGCCAAACGAAAAGTAGATATGCTGGATGGTAAAAACTGGTTTGAGGAAAAAATTACCGTATTTAAACCAAACGATATTTTGACAATTG
>JAYUZA010000464.1:0-3970 GCA_043752145.1 Flavobacteriales bacterium | reverse complement strand
GTCATTTTTATCCTTAACCAAGGTTGATTTTTCAAAATAATCGTGAAAGCAACCTTTACTTGTGTAAATTAATTCGATCGTGTCTGCACTTAATAATTCAGTTTTGTTGATCAGGGCAACTGTTTGTAGTCCCAGTTGATTCGGAACTATGACGGAAGTATCTGTTGAAATAGTGAAGTGGAATAATTGTTTCGTACGAAATAGAGTCTTTATTTCAAAAGTATAATCGCCTGAAGGTAAACTGTCCCATTCTTGGAAGGTAGTTTTGGAAATAGAGTCATATGTCCAAGGTGTTGAGGCGCCAAAATTTTTGGGCAAAAGAGTTAAGTTGTCGAGTATTCTGAAATCAAAAGCTGTATCCAGTGTGATTTTTAAACTACAAAGTGGTTTGTTTTCTTTTTTGTTACTTGTAGTTTTGCAACTTGTGTAAATAAGTGCAAACAGGGAAATATATAATATGTTTATCACTGTCTTCATAGAATGACGCCCTATATTTCCTAATAACCGGTAACGAATAACTTCTAACGTACAATAAGTTTGAATCCGCGACCATGCACATTCACAATTTCTATTCCTTCATCGCCCGATAGATACTTACGCAATTTAGCAATGTAAACATCCATGCTTCGGCCGTTAAAATAACTGTCATCACCCCAAACGGTTGTCAGGGCAAAATTACGTTCAACCATTTCGTTAATATTACCACTTAGTAATTTCAACAATTCGTTTTCTTTGGTCGTAAGTTTTTGAATAACGCCCCCAAGATTTAATTCCTGGCGTAAATGATTGAAAACATATTTACCCAGTTTTATTTCGGGTGTTTCACTAAGGTCGGTCTTGCCTTTGATGCGTTTTAATATCGCATTCATACGGGCCAATAATTCGTCCATGCTGAACGGTTTGGTCATATAATCATCGGCACCTAATCTAAAACCTTCAAGCGTATCTTCCTTCATTGATTTAGCTGTCAAAAACAAAATAGGAATAGATTGGTTCACTTTTCTTATTTCTTTCGCTAACGTAAATCCGTCCTTTACGGGCATCATTACATCCAGCACTAAAAAGTCATAAGTGTTCTTAAAGAATAGTTCAAATCCTTTTTGTCCGTTGTTTGCCAATGTAGCCTGATGGCCTTTTGCATTGAGGTATTCTGATAAAAGTGTTCCTAAATTCGGATCATCTTCAACAACTAAAATTTTAATCTTGTTTTCCATGCGTTGGTAATATTAATGTAAATGTACTTCCTTTTCCGGGTTGACTTTCAACCGCAATTTGACCATTGTGTTTTTCCATGATGGCTTTTACATAACTAAGCCCAAGGCCAAAGCCTTTAACATCGTGTAAGTTGCCTGATGGAATTCTATATAATTTTTCAAATATTTTTTTCAAATTTTCGCGACTAATTCCAATACCGTTATCGCTTACGGCAATGCAAATAGAATTTTCCTGATTGTATGTGGTAACTTTTAAATGCGGTGTTTCGGCCGTGTATTTATTGGCATTGTCCAATAAATTAATAATTACGTTGGTAATATGTACTTTGTCGCCATCAAATACATCGGTTACGGCATTCGGTACAAATGTTATTTCGCCACCTCTGCGTGTTACCTGTAATTCGAATGACTGAATAAGATCTTTGATCAAGGCGTTTAAGAAAAGCGGTTGTGGCTTTAATTTTAGTTCACCGCGTTCAATTACGGCATTGGTCAATACATTTTCAACCAACGTTCCCAAACGTTTGTTCTCATCATTGATCATAGTAATGTAGTTACTGCGTTGAGCATCGGTTGATGAAACCTCCCGGTCGGATAACATTTCGCAAGCTAGTGAGATCGTTGAAATAGGTGTTTTCAACTCGTGGGTCATGTTATTGATAAAATCATTTTTAATTTCTGATAATTGTTTTTGTCGCACGATTGTGGAAATGGTATAATAAAATGCGCCAATAATGGTGAGCATGAATAAAGCCGAGAAGGTGAGCATTAACCACATACTACCGATCAAGAAACGTTTTTGGTGGGGATAGTAAAGACTTAATATAAGGGGTGTATTAAAATAATCGCCCGGAAATAAACGTACGTGATATCCGTTGCGGATGAATTCTTTTGTATAGGCTTTGCTTGATTTGTTTTTATACAACAAGGGATTTTGGTAACCGTCAAATATCACAAATTCATAATTGGCCGTAATCCCATACATATGTAATTGCTCTTTTAAAATGGAGTCGAGTTGTTTTGTTGAAATACGTTGCTCAATGGGCTTACGCGCGTGCATTTGCATCATTTCATTCAAAATATTATCAATGATCTCAACCCGTTGATCCATGAGTTGCTTGCCAATGTTGTCAAAGGTCTTGGCAATAGAGGGGATTACCGAATCGTTCATGTCAAAATTGAGATCGATGTTGGGGATATTTAAATTACCGGTCGTAAATCCTCTTTCGTATGTTCCGGTACCGTTAGTTGTATCAATTTCTTCTTTGCTGTATTCGCGAACTTTAAATTGCTTGCCGTTCTGATCAATGATCGTATCTTTTGTTGTCTTTTTTTCGATTACCGAAGGATTGGCCATACGGTCTTTCACCTGGTTTTTTAAGGAATGAAGAATGTGTTTGGTTTTTTGGTTGAGTTTAAAGGTGTTCATGGTTTCAAACCGTTCAACTTTTTCAACGGTGTTCAATAACGCACTATATGTATCTCTTCCCAACTGTTCTTCGCGCAAGGTAAGCGCGTTGTTGATCCAGTAAACTTGAATTCCAATTAAGCCCAATAACGCAATGGTTATAGTCACAATTGTGAATGGAATTCGGGTACGTTTTAACATTTGATCAAATGTAACCAAAGGCATTGTTGAGGGCCAAGGGTTAACGTTTTTTAACACTCATTAACCAGCGTTTAACAGGCACCAAAAATTCTATTTCCTTATTTTGTTGACACCAAATTAACCGTATGAAGAAAATTTTTACCCCCGTTCGAATAATAGCTTTTGCAGGCGTTATAGCCTTATCAGGACTGGCTTATACGTATGCTTCGGCCCAAACCGATGATAAGGATAAGAAAAAAACCAGGACCGAAAAGAAAATTGAGATCGTAGAGGAAAACGGACAAAAGAAAGTTACCGTTACGACTATTGAGAACGGGAACAAAAAAGTGGAAACCTTCACGGGTCAAGAGGCCGAAGAATATTTACGCAAGGAACATGCGGGAAATAACGGAAATATGCACATGAGTTTTGATTTTAATATTGATACTACGATGGGAAAAAATTCGTTTGATTTTAATACGAACGGATTTGGTGAAGAATTTGAAAAAGGAATGCAGGAAATGATGGAAGAACTTAAAAAGGAAGGTGCGCAAATGCAATTCGACTTTAAGGAAATGTTTAAAGATCTTGATTCAACATTTTCGGGCAATAATTTTAAAGCCTACTCGTTTAATTTCGACAACGATTTCAAAAGTCTGGATAGTTTATTGAACAATTTTGATTTTGATATCCATATTGAAGCCGATGATCAAAGTGTGAATGGCAATGAGCCCCGCAAAAAAAGAATTATTGTAGCGCATAGTGTGGTTATTGAGGACATGGATAACAAGAGGAATGCCGAGAAGGATCTGAACATTACCGATCTTTCTTTTTACCCGAACCCAAATGCTGGAACTTTCAATTTGCGTTATAAAAGTGAAAGCATGGATATGATCGATATTTCGGTTGTCGATCTTAGCGGAAAAACGGTTTACAACGAACGAATTTCGGCAACGGGAACAGTTATTCGCAACATTGAATTAAATGAACCTTCGGGAACATATATTTTAAATTTGAAGCAAGGTAAAAAACACGTAAGTAAAAAATTGATCATTAAATAGCATACTACTCCGCAATTCGTTCTTTATATAAAGGCTCCTTATCACCTAAGGGCCTCGAAAACCCGCACCTGTTTACACGTAAAATTCATTGGCGGTTTTCACCTGTT
>JAYUZA010000463.1:0-3970 GCA_043752145.1 Flavobacteriales bacterium | reverse complement strand
TAAATTTTTTAAAATAGGGGATATCGAAGACCTTGATGGCATTGAACATAAAATTCTACGTAAAATGGGTGATCCTAGAATTCATGTGGGTATCAACTGCGCTTCTTTTTCTTGTCCCAAACTTAACAACAAAGCCTTTACAGCCGATAATGTGGATAGTGAACTGGAATCTCTGATGAAAGAATTTGTGAATGATCAAACAAAAAACAAGATCACCGCAAGTAAGCTTGAACTGTCTGAAATTTTTAATTGGTTCAAAGACGATTTTACAAAAAAAGGAACACTTATTGAATTCCTGAATAAATATTCGAACGTGAAAATTAAAGATGGCGCAAGTATAAGCAATATGAAGTATAATTGGAATCTGAATGAATAAGACGCAAGACATTAGACACAAGACACAAGAAATTTTTCGATAAAAAATAAGTAAAGCGGATCCTAGGATTCGCTTTTTTTGTGCCTGACAACTGACAACTCTATTCACTGACAACTTTTCACTGTGCTGCCTCCTTCTGGAATAAATGCGATTCGCGAAGTAAAAAACCTGCAAGGTCTCCGGTGGCACCAGCGCTCTGAGACCTGGCAGGTTTCATCCAAGATCATTTGCATTTATTCCCTCAGGTCGGGCTATCGCTTATAGTCCTCACCCTCAAATTTGAAATTTTAAATTTGAAATTTGAGTCGGTTGCGGGCTATACGCTCTATCCCTGGCAGGAGTTTTACCAAAGCTTCTTTCGCGTAAAAATTAAGTTTAACTTCGATGTATATTAGTTTGACCTTCAGAAAAACCGCGCCTTTGAGTAATTTTGGAAAATTAATTTTATATGTATAATATTGTTAAAACCGATGAGGAGACAAATGGAATGATTTTGAAATCGGCAATTAAGAAAAAAATAATGCAAGACATTGTTAAATCGAAAATATTTAGTGTGATAAACTGGGAGCCTGATTACAAAAGTATTATTGAGTCAAAAAATCATGAACAAATGTTTAAATACTGCCGGGAAAGGTTTATGCATGTGGATGTTTCAAGATTTAACTTACTGTATGTATTTAAATTAAATCTGTTAAATAAGGATATTAAAATTGCCTATATATGGTCTCCCATAGATTTATGGCAAAATGAATACTTATTACTAATGGATGATTTTCCGAAACACAATAATATTAAGTAACTCAAAACTTATGGTAGCGTTCTAAATATTATTTTAAAAAAATGAATTTTAGATGAGCAGTTCCTAACCATTAACGATTAACTTTTACTCACTACTTCTCATGCTCAATAATAACACCACCGGTTTCAATTTGCCAAACGTGGTCGCCAATGGTTTGACCATTTTTTGAATAGCTGGTTCCCCATTTGTTTACTACCATTGTGTAGTCGTTAGCTGTACCGCCCTTTACAACAATACGTCTTGTGCGTATTTCTGTCACTACGTTATTGCCGTTATAAATATGCGTGGTCCATTGGTGTATACCGGGTCCGTAGTCGGCAGCAATTTGTGTTAAATGTCCTGTGTCGTAATTTTTTGGTATTATCGGTGACGTAGTTTTAAAACGTTCGTTATTGGCAGTGGTCATTTGATCACCGTCTTTTTTAAACTCACCAATTGTGCTGTTTTGTATTTCGCCCTTGACAACATACTCATCCGACTCTTTCAAATAATTACCCGAACGCTCTTTTGCAAATGCATCCCGTGTTTCTTCTCCGGTAATAAAATCAGTGTTATTAGTTGTAGTAGCGGTAGCGTTGGTTGTTTTTACATCAGCAACAAAGGCATCGCGTTTTTCTTCATTCAATTTAACATCGGCAACTTTTGGGACACGTAAAGCCGCATCGTTCTCTTTGAACAATTGTTCCTGGTCGTATACATACTGATTAAAATCGGCTTGTTTGTTATACGTTTTATCAGTTTGGTCTTTTTGTGTTTCGCGATACGCCTGATCTTTATAATCCTTATAGAATTTTACAGAATCAGCTTTGTACTCACGCATTTCATCGGCTGTTTTAAATTGCTGCTCGGTATAATATTCAAACTCATTAAAGTTGGCTTGCTTTATATAATTCGCCTGATCCGAATTTTTAATTGTTTGACGGTAAACTTCATCTTTGTAATCCTTATAAAATTTAATCGAGTCGGCTTTGTACTCACGCATTTCATCCTTACTCTTGAACAATTGTTCGGTATACACTTCAAACTCGTTAAAATTAGCTTGCTTTATATAATTAGCCTGATCTGAATTTTTGATGGTCTGACGATACACTTCATCTTTATAATCTTTATAAAATTTTATCGAATCGGCTTTATACTGGCGCATCTCATCAGCAGTTTTAAATTGCTGCTCGGTATTGTATTCAAACTCATTAAAATTAGCTTGCTTTATATAATTCGCCTGATCTGAATTTTTGATGGTTTGGCGGTATACATCATCTTTATAATCCTTGTAGAATTTAACCGAATCAGACTTGTATACACGCATTTCGTCTTTACCCTTGAACATTTGTTCGGTATTGTACTCAAACTCGTTAAACTTATCCTGACGATCTAAATTACTCTTATCCTGTGAATGTAAAGCGCCACGATACGTTTCATCTCTTACGTCAATAAAATTACGGGTCGAGTCAACTTTGTACAAACGTAATTCATCATTCTCCCTAAACTGTTGTTCACGGTTAAACGATTCAAGATTAAAATTATCCTGTGCTTTTAATACATCCGAATTATTGTTCTCGGCCATTCCTTCATGATACTTCACATTGTTATCGTAAATAGCCACATAGTTTTGTTCGGTCTGGTATTTTTCCTGACGCTTAGCTTCTTCTATCATTCGCTGACCTTCCAATACGGTTGAACCGGTAACAATTTTACCAACGTGTACCAATTCGTATTCTTCTTTATTGGCCAGTTTTTTCATCATCTTATCGCATTCTGCGATCCTTTCAGGAGGGTAGGTATCATCCGGTCTGAACTTGGCAGCACGTTCGTACAAACCTTTTGCTTCTCCATAATTTTTAGCATCAAACAATTGATCGGCTTTTGCAATAATATCGGCATACATTTTTGCACCAGCAGCAGCTTTTTCGGCTTTTAATTTCATGCAACGCTTTATTTGATCGGTCGCATATTTATCCAGCGGTTTGTATACTAAAGCATCTTTAAACGCAACAATTGCCGGATCAAAATCGCCTTCGGTCAATTCGGTATTTCCCAAAGCAATGGCCGCATCGTAACGCACCTGATTTTCTTTGGCACTGGCATTTGCCTTTGCCTGGTTAAACAAATCGTTCTTTAATTTAGTAAGTTCATCAATTTTAGTTTGCGCAGGAACATCGCCCGGTTTTGTTTCCAATGCACCGGTATATTTCATAATAGCCTCATCGTATTTTTTAAGCGAAGCCATGGTGGCACCTTCTTCCATAAATTTTTTGTAACGCGCATCAATGGCAGCTTTGTTATTCAAGTTAGCCATTTCCTCTTTTATTTTTGCGTCACATATTTTGATCTGGTCGGCCGAATAGGTATTATCAGGACGCTGTTTTAAATAACGTTCATAATATCCTTTTGCATCGGTCCAGTTACCGTCTTTAAATTCATTGTCGGCAGCGGTCAATAATTTTGCCAACATTGCTTCGGCTTCGGCAACTTTATCTTTCATCCGTTGGTTGGCCAATTCAATTCGTTTGGTAGCAAACTCATCGCCCGGTATAACGCCCAGTGCGTTATTGTACTCAATAATTGATTTTTGGAAATCGCCACCGTCAAACAAAGGATTTGCTTTGGCAATAAATTCATCATACCGTTTCTTGGTAATGGCTTGTGACGCAGCATTGGACAGATCCTCTTTCATTTTTTGCGCCAGTGCTTTTTTATCGGTAGCAATTGCATCGCCCGGTTTTATACCTAAAGCAGCGTCAAAATCAAGAATAGCTTCGTCAAATTTCTTTGCCTTAAGAGCGGTTTCACCTTTG
>JAYUZA010000462.1:0-9889 GCA_043752145.1 Flavobacteriales bacterium | reverse complement strand
CGGCCTGTTAGCCATTTTCATTTTTATTGCCATTAACCGCATTTTATCCCAACGATTAAAACAAAAAAATATTCAGCTTGAAGAAATTGTAAAAAAACGTACGCAGGAAATTAACGAACAGTATATTGAGATTCGCCACCAAAAACAGGAAATTACCGACAGTATCAACTACGCACAAAAAATTCAGGAGGCCATGTTGCCTTTTGCTAAAGAACTAAAAGTTGATATTCCCGAATCATTCGTACTGTTCAAACCAAAAGACATTGTAAGTGGCGATTTTTATTGGTACGGTAAGTACGATAAAAAAATGGTCATTATTTGTGCCGACTGTACCGGGCATGGAGTTCCGGGTGCATTCATGAGCATGTTGTGTGTTGATAAACTAAATCAAATTATTCCCGAGAAAAAAATATTGATGCCCGATAAAATTCTGGAAGCCGCCAATAAAGGAATTAAAAAATCGCTGGGACAAAGTGATGAACAGAATTTAAAAACAAAAGACGGAATGGACGTGGCGGTTGTTACGCTCGATGTCGAAAAAAACAAATTGCATTACTCGGGTGCCAATCGCTCGCTTTGGTTGATACGCAACAATGAAATTATCGAATACAAGGCCGATAAATGCGCTGTTGGCGGATTTACACCCGAAGAAAAAATTTACAACCTGCACGAAATTGATGTGCAAAAAGATGATCGTTTTTACATGAGCACCGATGGTTATGCCGACCAGTTTGGCGGACCAAGAGGCAAAAAAATAATGGTGAAGGCCTTGAAAGAAATTATTCTCAACAATCACCAACAACCCATGACCAAACAAAGTGAAGCGTTAAACACTTTTGTGGAAGACTGGAAAAAACACCGCGCTGGTGAAAATGCGGAGCATGAGCAGGTGGATGATATTTGTTTGATCGGATTTAGGATTTAAAATAAAAACAAGGCAGATGAGTCGCTTGCCCTGAGCCTTCCATTAAAACAATGTGAGTCGAAGGGATATCTGCTTAATTGGATTTAGGATTTAACAATAATTTAGTTCCGAATTTCGAGTTGGTGTGGGTGTGACTGAAATTGTTCCCGGTTAATTTTTTACTAGAATGTTCAAAGTTCGCCAACTCGAAACCAGAAACTCGAAACTACTTAATATTCATTATAAAATCCCCAATATTCCTTTTATCAGTTGCCGTTTTATCGGTTAGTTTTACCTCACCAAATTCATGCACTTCGGGATTTTTATCAAAGTCGGGATACTCGCCATACAGTGGTGGAACCATAAAATGACCGTGGTGAAAATATTCCTGATCGGTTAAGCCGCATTTAATTTTGTACTCAATTTCACTTAACGATAAACCATCGGGATTTGCAAAAATAATTTCGCTGGCCGTTTTATGGTTGTTACTATCGCGGTAGAAATACGTGAAGAGGATGTTATTCATACTAACGCTTTTTAGATTTACCTTTCCAACTCACTAATTTCTTTGATTTTTTTGCTTCAGGTAAATAATTGCGTTTTGAAACCACTTTTTCACCGGTTTTTACTTCTAGTGCCTTTCTTGCATCCCCGGCAATCTTACCACCCTGTTTGGCTACGACTTTATTTTGAGTAAATCCTTTTGGATTTTGTGTTTTAACAATGGCCGTTGTTGATGCCTCACCAAGCATTGAGAAAATTAGTTCAAGATCCGTCATATGATCTCTCAGATTTTGACTTTTAAGTCCCTTTACCTTTTTGTATTGAGCAGGTGTCAAACCAAAAGTTGCTTTTGAAATTTCTGCTGTTAAAATTGCGTACTCCAATTTTTCCCTAACACCACGGTTTTTCCATTCTTCGGTTAGCTCTTCACGAATTGCAATACTTCGCATCCGCTTTTCAATCCAATCATCAGGGTATCCTTTAAGTTTGTAAAGTTCTCTTGTGCGTTGGGTTGCTAGTTCAGGGTTTTCAATTTCGTCCAATCGATCAGATCCCACTTGTGCTAACCACAGTTTAAATGGTTCGGCCTTTGGTGATGGTATGGACTGGATTATACGTAGAAGGCCTTTTGCATTGGCGCAATTTAGCTTTTGCTTTCCACCCAAAGTATCTAATGAAAGGGGGGTGACAAATTGTCCCCACCCTTTGGACAGTTCCTCGTCACGCTTACGCATTTTCTTAAGGTAATCGGTTGGATTAGGTGTATCGGTTAACACCTGAACAACATCCGTTACAACAAAATACCATTTTTCGTCTCCCTTATTCCAAACGGTTCTGATTTGTTTACTTTCAAATAATTTAATACTGCTCACGTAGTAAATTTAATAATTATTGATTGGTAATTGCTGAGATTTACTTAAAAGTTTTCAAAAGGAAATATCTAACTCCAACCAAGTATAGGTTGGGATGAAAATATTCCTGATCGGTTAAACCGCATTTAGTTTTGTATTCAATTTCACTTAACGTTAAACCATCGGGATTTGCAAAAATAATTTCGCTGGCCGTTTTGTGGTTGTTGCTGTCGCGATAGAAATAAGTGAAGAGGATGTTAGGCATGATGTAAAGATAGGGAAAAGTTAGAAATGAGAAGTTAGAATGGCATTAGCTCATTTACCCATTGAATCACTGTTAAGCAAATTAAGCGTTTTTGCATTAAGCTTGATCTTCTCACCTTTTTCGTTGTAATACGACCAGTTTTTATCAATTAATGATATAAATACTTTATCACCTCCCTCACAACTGGTCGTGATCTTTCTTTTAACGGGTTTATAATCCCCTTCAAGTTTCACTTGTCCATTTTCATAATAAAACACCCAGTGACCTGTTTTATAATGCTCGTAATTCCTGCATAAACCCGAATAACAACAATTAATATATTTATCAATTTGATATTGGCCTTGCGCTTTTAATTGTCCGTTTTGATAATATTCTTTCCAAATACCGAATTTGTACTGTGATATTACAGAATCCTTTTCCATTGCAAAACTTCCGATTGTCTTTACTACTTTGGCTGTATAATACGTTGTGTCGATTATTGTTTTTCCTGTATAGCCTAAAGAATTCATTTTAAGCCGACCTTCGCCAGAAACAGGTTTCAACTCCTTTTGCGCATAGGCAAAATTAATCAGAAGTAGTTGGAACAATATTAGTTGGGTGGTTGTTTTCATTTATTTACTATACGTATTCCACTTAAAATTCACCAGCTTTTTCTTTTTAAGGTTTATATAGGCCATATAGTAACATTTGTCGGCAGCAAAACCCAAACACAATACTTTTTCAAAATAATCCGCTGATTTTTCAAGGCACGCACCGCCTATAACAACCACCTGACCCGCTTGGTTAGAGTTGTAGACCATGTATTGCCTGTTGAAGTTCGCCCAAGTGGTATCAACCTCATTGCTCTTCCAGTATTTACGCAAGACATCTTTTGCTTTGAGCATATTTTTTTCGGTAATGACTTCGAACGATTCACCGGGAGGCGCTTTTTCTTGGGCCGCTTTTAGAAAAATAACATCCTGATCCAGTTTTGGATTTCCGGTTTGGATGAGAAAACTCAGAAAAGTTAATCCGATTAGTGTTTTCATTTAAGCCTATTTATAAATTATTACATATTTCCGATTCCAATACAACCTGTTATACCAAAGATCAACATCAAGAACAAATAGAATATTATAAATATATATTGTTTATTTGTCCTGTCTCCGTTTCGGATCGACTCTATTAATGCAAAACCACAAACTAATTCAAAGAACGATAAGCCAAGAATAATTATACTTTTCTCTTTATTTATTAAAAACGAATACAGCATTAGTAATGAAGCAGTAGAAAAAACTACCCCAAAAATCAAACTATATTTCTCAATAAGTGGCGTTTTATTCTGTTGTACCGGAATATTTTGTGCCTCAATTTGTTTCAAAAAATCATTATGGCCCTTTAAGTATTTACTTACAATGATCTTTTTTTTATCATGATCTTTGATCACAATCGTATTATTCTCATAAACTTTTACCAGGCTAATTTCGGAGAGGTGTAAAAGTTGGAATTTTTGTCTTAGCTGTTCTGAAATGATCTCACCATCACCTAAACTTATACTCAGGCTGTTGAATTGCGTTCTTAACAAACCTATGCTTCTAAATAACATAAAAGTATAGAACAACGTAATCCCAACTCCTATGATGATATATTGGGAAAATGGCATCTTCGGTTCAATGGTTGATGTTTTAGCCTGGTCACCGTAGTATTGAATAAAAAGAAACGAAGGTAAAAAGATCAACATAATCAAAATAGACCTCATTAAGTACCGATTTTTGAAATCATCAAATAGTTCCGGATCATTTTGATAATGTTTTATTGTGGTTTCTTCCATAGGGGTCGGTTGATGATGAATTAACTTAAAACATAAATATACAAATTCCAACGAATCAAACCCTGCCAGGGATAGCAGCGGAAAGCCTTTTATGAGGCACGAGTAAAAGCTTGAAGCGAATAGCCCGGTGGCGCTTTTTGGCGCCAGGCAGCCTTAAGAAAGTAATCAGTAAAAAGGTAAAAGTAATTAGGGGCATGGGGAGATTCCCATTGTCATGGGAATGATTGTTATGAGTGTGAGTGTGGTAAACCCCGCGCGCACCTGATAACGGATAACCAAAAAAAATGGAGCCCTTTAAAAGCTCCATTTTTTTCTTTAGGTTATATTTGGTTTTAACGGGATAACGTTTTGCCTTTATATTTTGCGATTTGATTTTTTAGCGCATCAACCGATGAGTCGATGGCTTCTTCAAACGTTTTACACTGACGCTTTGCAAACAATTCCTTACCGGGAATGTTCAATTTTATTTCGGCTACCTTATTGTCTTTTGATTCAGAATTCTCTAAACGCAAAATAATTTCGGAGGAAGTTATTTTATCATGCATGCTGTTTAGTTTTTCAACCCGCTCGTTTGCAAATGCGATCAGCTTTTTGTCGGCATCAAAGTGTACCGACTGTACGTTTACGTTCATGGTGTCCTCCTTTTTTTAACTTGCCTTCCGTTTTTCTAGCGGATGGGCCTTTTGGTGAATATTAATTAATTTACTTATGGTGTTGTGCGTGTAAACCTGCGTTGCTGCCAGGCTTGCATGCCCCAATAATTCTTTAACTGCGTTTAGCTGCGCCCCGTTATTCAATATATGTGTTGCAAACGTATGGCGTAACACGTGCGGACTCTTTTTCTTTTCGGTCGTTACCTGACCAAGGTATGCATTGACCAAACGATAAACAAATTTTTGGTAGACTTTTTTTCCGCTTTCCAATAAAAAAAGATGGGTACTATCTATAACCTTTTCCAAACTCTTGCGTTGGGCCAAATATTTTTCAATAGCCGTTACAGCAGCTTCGGTCAAGGGTAAAATTCTTTCTTTGTTGCGTTTACCGAGTACTTTCACAGTGTTGGTATGATAGTCCTTCAACTTTAGTTCAACCAATTCGCTTAAACGCATACCGGTTGCATAAAACAATTCCATTATGGCTTGCTTTAATGCATTGTCGTAAGTTTCTTCATCGGGCATTTGTATAAATAATTTATCCATGCGGGTTTCGTCCATAAAAACAGGCAAACGTTTTTTCATTTTAGGAACTACTACGCGCTTGAGCGGATTTATGGTTACCAAACCCTGACGCAATAAAAATTTATAATATGAACGCAAGGCCGATACTTTGCGCGCTACCGATCGTGGTTCCATGCCTTCATCCATTAAACCGGCCACCCAACTGCGTATCATGGAGGTTGAAATTTCGGCAGGTTCCTGCGTTTCGTAAAAATTTAAGCTGAATGCGAAAAATTGTTTTAGATCATTCTCGTATGAAAGCACTGTATACCCCGATGACCGCTTTTGGAATTTTAAAAAGTCTATGTACTGGTTTATGGCCATAAAAAAAGGGAGCCCTTAGTGGGACTCCCTTTACGTATATAGTATTGTACTAGTTACAGTTCCTGGCTTTGCATTACCAATTTATAAGCAGCCTTAATTTTGGTTTGACGCAAAACAATTGACGGCTTTGTAAACGACTGACGTTCACGAAGTTCCTTGATAACACCTGTTTTTTCAAACTTCTTTTTGTACTTCTTTAGCGCTTTGTCAATTGACTCGCCTTCTTTAATTGGAATGATTAACATATTTTTCTCTTTTTATTTTTAGGACTGCGAAGATATAACTTTTACCTAAACTGGCCTATTGGGTTGATTAATTTCTTTGTTTTTTTCTCGCAAAGGCGCTGAGGCGCAGCGTTTATATAGATAAAGACTGAAAATCCGATTTTTGCGAGAGTGTGGGGAGAGTTCCTGCCTGCGCAGGAATGATGAGGAATGGGTGTGGGTGTGCTTAATTCATCTAAAAAATGCCTCTTGCCGCTGCCTACTGCTGCTTCTTGCAAAAATTTAATTTTTCAGAATATTCCTGGCAATAACCAATTTCTGGATCTCGCTGGTTCCTTCACCTATGGTACACAACTTCGAATCGCGGTAAAATTTCTCAACCGGAAAGTCCTTTGTATACCCATAACCACCATGTATTTGAACGGCCTCGGTCGAAGCACGTACCGAAACCTCGCTGGCATAATATTTTGCCATAGCCGAAACAGTTGTAACCGGCTGGTGTTTGTTTTTTAGGTCGGCTGCCTGGTACAACAACAATTCAGCTGCTTCAATTTCGGTTGCCATATCGGCTATCTTGAATGAAATTCCCTGAAATTCGCTAATTGGTTTACCAAATTGTTGACGCTCTTTCGAATATTTTACGCTTGCTTCCATTGCACCTTTGGCAATTCCTAAAGCCAATGCACCAATGGAAATACGGCCACCATCTAAAATTTTCATGGCTTGTTTAAATCCGTCACCTTCTTTGCCTAACATTTGACTCTTGTGAATTTTACAATTATCAAATATTAATTCAGCGGTTTCACTACTGCGCATGCCTAATTTATTTTCTTTTTTTCCTCCGCTAAATCCTTTTGTGCCACGTTCAACAACAAAAGCTGAAATTCCTTTTGAATCTAAAAGGTCACCCGTGCGCACTAAAACAACAACTATTTCGCCCGAAATACCGTGCGTAATCCAGTTTTTTGTTCCGTTAATTATCCAGCTATCTCCGTCTTTTACACCTGTACATTGCATACGCATGGCATCGCTGCCGGTATTTGCTTCGGTCAATCCCCATGCACCAACAGCGGCACCACTGGTTAATTGCGGTAAATATTTTTTCTTTTGTTCTTCGTTACCAAATTCTAAAATATGATTTGTGCAAAGCGAATTGTGTGCGGCAAAACTTAAACCAACACTGCCGCAAACTTTTGCAATTTCTTCAATTACGCTTATGTATTCAAAATAGGTTAATCCCGATCCACCGTATTCGGTTGGAACTAAAACACCCATTAAACCCAACTCACCTGCTTTGCGAAAAAGATCGCGCGGAAAAAATTGTTCTTCGTCCCATTGCATTAAATATGGGCGTATTTCTTTCTCGGCAAAATCGCGCACCATTTGTGCGATCATTACATGGTTTTCACTCTTGTCAAAATTCATATTCGTTTTATTATCTTAATTACTTATTTTCTTTTGGGCCACCAAACGCTTTGCGTTCATGAATGCCTTTTTAAATCAAATTATTCTATTCATAAAACACCAAGACACCAAATTTCACCAATGACTTTTTTGCGTCTTCGCGCCTTTGCGTGAAATTCCTACTTGCTAAATTTTAGAAGGACACTAAATTAATAATATTTGGGCTGTAAGGGGCTAATTTTTCTTTACCGTTTAAGAACGCCAGTTCAACAAGGAAACAAAATCCCAGTATACTGCCACCCTGCATTTTAGCCAATTCGGCAGCGGCTGTTGCTGTGCCACCTGTTGCTAACAAATCGTCATGTACTATCACTTTCCACCCCGGTTTTATACTGTCAATGTGCATTTCAACCTCGGCACTACCATATTCCAAATCGTATTTATATGTAACCGTTTTATACGGTAATTTTCCTTTTTTGCGTACGGTTATAAACGGTATGTTTAATTCCATTGCTAAAGGTAAACCGTATAAAAATCCGCGGCTTTCAACACCAATAATGCAATCGGGTTTTAGTATTTCCAATTGTTTTTTCATTTCGGCAACAATGCGTTTGCTTAATTCGGGATTCTCCATTAGCGGAGTAATATCTTTAAACATAATTCCCGGTTTTGGAAAATCGGGAACTGTGCGTATGGTTGCGGTTAGTTCTTGGGCTAAAGTCATTGTGCGAAGGTAGGAAAAAATATAAAGTAAGATTTTAGAAGTTAGAAGTAAGAATAATACTGCTGCCCCTTCGGCAATAAATGCAAATTGCGAGGTAAAAAACCTGACAGGTCTCTGAATGCTGCGCGCTTGCCTTCGCGTAGCCGCTATGGCGAAGCAAGGCCAACGGAGACCTGTCAGGTTTCAACAAAGATCAAAAGCATTTATTACCTCAGGCCGGGCTATCGGCTTAACTCCTCGCTCGCGGGTACGCTCACTGTGGGGTATCGCCTCTATCCCTGGCAGAACTTTTTGCTTGAATAAAAAATTGAACAAATAAAACCATATCTTAGTTATCAAATGCCCGAAAAACACATCCTAATTGATAAGGCCAATAAAGAGTCCATTTTAATACAATGGAAAACCGGTTTTACCGAAGCTGTTTTGCTTTTGCATAATACAATCATTGGAAGATTTGACACAAAGGAAGAATTATTTAAAGGCAAAACATTTTCGATCGGTGCCGATGATACCGTATTCATTCAATTTTCTTTAAAACATAAAGGATTCATCATTAAAAAGAATGGTATTTACATTGACAGTTCAGCAAATCATCCGAAAAATGAATTTATCCCCCTCATTTGGATCTCGGGACTCTGCGCTGCTGCTTTTCTTTTCATAGGGCTCTTAAATTACTTTCATTCATACAATAATGAAGAACGAATAGCGGGTATCGCTTGTTGGGTCTTATCCCTTTCATTAGCAATTATTCCTGCTTTAATACGTAAAGGGATCATACTTGTATACTATACTCTGCTTATTCTGCTATTTCTTTACATTTTTGCGGCAGCATATCTTTTTTTCTATTTTTCCTCGCCACACATTTTAGAAACGCTTATTCCGCTGCTTTTAGTAACAATGCCCGCACTTGTCCCCCTAATATTGTTGATACGAAAACACAAAAAATATATTGAGGTTTGCAACATGCGGGCTAAAGAAAATAATTTTGAAAAAGTATTATCATAATGCCAAATAAAACCATCCACATAGGCCAAAAGATCATTTATACCCAACCGGTGAATGATAAAATAATTATTCAGGTCGATAAGCCCGCGTTAAGACGTTTTAGTTATATCATTCTTATTGCGCTGGCATTAATAGCATACCGCGCAACAGCCTACGAAGCGTTTGACATGACAAACCTCACCATTTTATTGGTTGGGTTTGTTCCCTTTGTTGTTTACGCGGTTTATTATGCTTACACACGTGCCAACAGTGATTGGTACATTGACCTGCAAAGTAAAAAAATAGTTTTGGGAAAAATTGCAGTGCCTGTTTATATGGTCGAGTTTATGATCATTGCCAAAAAAGAAAATAAATTTCAGTTAAGCATCAAAACAAAAGACCAAAAACAACTGGTATTATTTGCCGATGAAAAAGAAGACCGCGTTCGCGAAGCGGGAAAATTCCTCAGCACGGTTACAGGATTAGCTATTAGTAACCGATGAAAAAGCAAGAAAAAAATAATTCCTTACCAAATCGTATTTGGTCCATATTCCTGGCGACTATATTTATCTCTTTGGCTATTGTAATTTATATTGGCGTCAACTATTATTTTCGCCATTATGATCCAAAATACGACCTTACGAATATATGCAATTGTTATGAGAAGGCAAACACATC
>JAYUZA010000461.1:0-3982 GCA_043752145.1 Flavobacteriales bacterium | reverse complement strand
TTACAAATTAAAAACTCACCCTATGAAAAAAAAATTATTGATCGCATTACTCATGCTCGTAGTAAATTCTTTTAACGCATCAAGCCAGGATTATTATCATGGTTTTGGCGGACAATTTTGTTACGGTATTTACCACCTGGATTATACTTCGCCCACCGAATCGGTTAATTATACCGGTGTAGCAGTTGTTCCCGGTGCTTTTTACAAAGCCACATTTGGATTGGCTGACCATTTTGGTATTTCGGCTTATCCATTCCTTGGTTTAAGTTTAAATGTAAACAGTCAGTCGGGAGGTTCGGGTTCTTTTGGTTTATCGTTACCATTGGCATTTGAACTTTATGCCGGTGATATGGATGATGCCTGTTTTATTGCGGGCGCAGGATTCAGCTATACTTTTTTAGCCAGCACAGGGTATGGTAGTTCATCGGTTGTAGGTCCAATGGGTCAAATAGGCGGACAATTCAATTTCAGGGATAGATTGGTTGGCATAAGACTTTCGTATACTATTGGTTTAAACAAATCAGAAATTGATGTGCCAAATGTTATTATTAACAAGGACACAAGAAGCATGCTTACTTTGGGTTTTTATTATCCGTTGGGACAATAGCGAGGAATATTTTTTAAAAAAAACCATTCTTGATCAGGGATGGCTTTTTATTTTAAATAATTATTGAAATCGTTTACGACTTAACAAAAAAAATCAAGAAAAAAGCCCCGAGATCTCTCTCAGGGCTATATTAATATTTGGGGATGTCCGATGTCTACTTACTATGCTCAACAATTCTATCACTCTGGTATTCTCCTGCATCCAATTTCACCTTGCATTTCTTAAACGTCTCGATCGTATACTTAACATCTTCCAATGTATGTGCTGCTGTTGGAATTAAACGTAACATGATGGTTCCTTTTGGTACAACAGGATACACGACCATTGAACAAAATATGCCGTAATTCTCGCGCAGATCAAATGTCAATTTTGTTGCTTCGCCTAAAGTTCCTTTCATAAACACGGGTGTTACCATTGTATTGGTAGCTCCTATATCAAAACCACCTTCTTTTAATCCGTTTTGTAATGCATTAACAATGGTCCACATTTTTTCGCGCAACTCAGGTCGGGTACGCAACATGTCCATGCGTTTTAATGCGCCAATAACGATGGGCATCGGCAAACTCTTTGCATAAATTTGTGAACGCATGTTGTGGCGCATAAAATCAACTACATCGGCTGTTGACGAAATAAAACCACCAATTAAAGCCATTGATTTGGCAAAAGTGCCAAAATAAATATCAATTCCATCCTGACAATTTTGTGCTTCACCTGTACCACCACCTGTTGGACCCATGGTTCCAAAACCATGCGCATCATCCACAAACAAGCGGAAATTATATTTTTTCTTTAGATCAACGATCTCTTTCAGTTTTCCTGAATCACCGGCCATGCCAAAAACACCTTCGGTAATGACCATGATACCACCATTTTTTTCGGCCGCTAATTTTGTAGCACGATCCAATTGTTTTGCAAGATCTTCAATATCGTTGTGCTTGAACACAAATCGTTTTCCGAAATGCAAACGCATACCATCTAAAATACAGGCATGTGATTCGCTATCGTAAACAATTACATCATTACGATCCATTAAACAATCAATGGCGCTTACCATTCCCTGATAACCGAAATTTACTAAAATGGTATCTTCTTTTTTCATGAACGAAGAAATTTCTTTCTCCAATTGTTCATGGTAATTTGAATTGCCGCTCATCATGCGCGCACCCATGGGGTAAGCTAAACCAAATTGCTTGGAAGCCTCTTCATCCGCCTTACGCACTTCAGGATGATTAGCCAATCCCAAATAATTATTTAAGCTCCAAACAATACATTCTTTGTTACGGAATTTCATTTTGTTGCCAATTTCACCTTCCAGTTTAGGGAACATGAAATAGCCATATGATTCTTTTGAATGTTGGCCTAACGGACCACGGTTGTGCTTAATTCTTTCAAAAATATCCACTGTATAAAATTTTTAGTTGAACAAAGGTAATTATTTAAGGCAAAAGCCAAAAGCCATGTGGCAAAAGGGTGTACAAATTTTATCCATGGTGTTATGCCAATGCCTTATGCCACATGGCTTTTAGCTGTCATTAAGATCCCGACCCGCAATTAGTGCCTTATGCCTTATGGCTTTTGCCTATTATTAACATCCAAGTTTACAATAATATCCAGTTTAACGTGTTTTAACGCTGTAAATGAAATTAAACCTTAATTTTGCACCCATGCAATTTCGCCTTTTATTCATTTTAGCCGGTTTCGCGCTTGTATTTGGTTCGTGTTCAAAGTATAATAAAATACTCAAGAGCACCGACTACAATATGAAATACGAAAAGGCTATTGAGTATTATGCCAAAAAGGATTACACGCGGTGCATGGCTCTATTAGAAGAGATTTTACCCCTTATTCGTATCACGGCCAAAGGAGAGGATGCTTACTACAAATACTGTTATTGCCATTATTATATGAAAGAGTATTATTTGGCCAGTTATTACTTCCGGAATTTCGCCAAATTATACCCGGGATCCGCCAAGGCCGAAGAGTGTTCGTTCATGAGTGGAGTATGTAATTTGAATAATTCACCCCGCTGGAGTCTTGACCAAACCGAGACGGTTGAAGCCATCAGGGACTTTCAGAACTTCATGGATAAGTTTCCCACGAGCCCAAAAAAGGACACTTGTAACAAGATTATCGATCAGTTGTATGCTAAATTGGAGCTAAAGGCCTTTGAAAATGCTAAATTGTATTATACGATCCAAAATTATAAGTCGGCTGCAATTGCCTTACAGTCAATGATCGACAAATATCCAAACACCATTTATAAGGAGGATGCCATGTTTTTGATCGTTCGTTCCAATTACGAATACGCCCTTAATAGCTATGAAAACAAAAAAGTAGAAAGATTTGAACAAACTATTAAATCTTATGTTAATTTTGTGGCCACTTATCCCGAGAGTAAAATGCGGAAGAAGGCTGAGGTTATTTATAATTCAGCGGTCGATAAAGTGAAGAAAGTTAAAACAACAGAAAAAGTTAAATCATAGAAACCATGGGAAATTACAAAACATCAACAGCAGAAAAAACGACCATTACACGTGACGTTTATAACTTAAACGAGCAAACAGGTAATGTTTATAAATCGATAGCTGTAATTTCAAAAAGAGCCAATCAGGTTTCAAGTGCCATTAAAGAAGAATTGTATAACAAGCTTCAGGAGTTTGCTACACATAATGATAATTTAGAAGAGATCTTTGAAAATCGTGAGCAAATTGAAATTTCAAAGTTCTACGAAAAATTACCAAAACCTTCTGCTATCGCAATTCAGGAATTTGAAGAAAAGAAAGTATTCTTCAATACGCCTGTTACTCCCGAGAAGTAATTTTTTACTGTAATGTTACAAGGAAGAAAGATCCTTCTTGGCGTTACCGGAAGTATTTCCGCTTATAAATCCGTTTACTTATTACGCTTATTAACTCAAAAGGGAGCCAACGTTCGCGTGGTTATGACCCCTTCGGCTACAACATTTGTTTCGGCCATAACATTTTCAACGCTTTCGAAGAATCCTGCTTCGGTCAATCTTGTAAAAGATGAAGAGACCGGTGAATGGGAAAATCATGTTGAACTGGGTAACTGGGCCGATCTGTTTTTAATAGCTCCGGCAAGCGCAAATTCCATTGGTAAAATGGTTACCGGAGTTGCCGATAATTTATTGCTTACTACATGGCTTTCGGCAAAATGTCCGGTGATGATAGCACCCGCAATGGACCACGATATGTTCCATCATTTCTCAACACAAGAAAATTTAAAGGTGCTGAAAGTAAAAGGCGTTATGATCATTGATCCTGCTAAGGGTGAATTGGCCAGTGGTTTGATTGGCGATGGCCGTTTGGCTGAGCCTGATGAAATAGTGGAAAAAGTAGAAACGTTTTTTTTCAA
>JAYUZA010000460.1:0-9984 GCA_043752145.1 Flavobacteriales bacterium | reverse complement strand
ATACGCTGTGTTTACCGGTTTACCACTGCCGGCAAGATATGAATATGGTTTTTTTGAATTGATGATACCGAAAGGAGTTTCGATAGAAACGTCTCCGTTCTCTCCAAGCTTAATGGTATTATCCAACCATTTTTCACCTATCATAGAAGGATCGGCACCCGGTCTAAGGCGATAATTGTATTTGAAACCTGAACTGTCCTTGGGAAAATAAAACTCTACATCAATATTTGGATAAATATCATGATAAACAAGCTTTTTAAACGCCTTGCAATACATGGTTTGTTTTGTATTCTTGTTCGCATAAAGATACTTTGCAATAAGCTCCTCCTCTACCGTAACCTTTACATTCTCATTGGCTTGATTCCATACCATTTGTTCAATATGCAATACTTCTTTGTATGCCAATTCTTTTTTCTCTTTTTCTTCTAACTGCTCACCCACATCTTTAGGGATCTTTGTACCACTTTTAGCAGAAGCGGCTTCTCTTGCCCTTAAAATTTGTTTCACCTCTCTGCGCGAGCGTTTAGTCAATACATTTCCTTCAATCATCAAACCTTTATTGGTGAAATAAAAATTTACACCTTTACTGTAAGCATTATAAAGTATTTTGGTTGACCTGTCGGATATTTTTTCATCAAACTGACCTTTATTTTCAACAAAACAACGTTTTTCGAAGAGGTCTTTTGAAGACCATGAATGCTTATCCTGGCTCAGCGCGGTATTACTAAACCATAGAGAAAAAATAAGAGCTGTTGATTTAATGAGGTGGGTAGATGGAGATGCCATAGGTAGGTGTTTGGTGTGAAGCCAAATATACTGAAAATAAACCAAAACCGATACGAAAAGTGATTTTTAAACGAAAAACCCAAGATCAATAGAAATGCTTAACGAAAATGAACCGGTCCCGAAGCATCGGGACGGTTTTAGTTACTTAAAATTCTCGAGCAATTCTTTTAATTGACTGTAATTATCAAAGTCATACATGTTTTTATCAAACAAGTGGGAAGGGTGTATGTTTTTTAAGGCCGTGAGCATTATTTCACTTCGGTTAGGATATTTTTCCTCCCAATCGGCCAACATTTTTTTCATAGCTGTGCGTTGCATGCCTTCCTGTGATCCACACAAATTGCAAGGAATAATGGGATATTTTTTATGCTCAGCATATAGAGTAATGTCCTTTTCGCGTGCATAGGCCAAGGGACGAATTACAATATGCCTCTCATCATCGGTCTTGAATTTTGCAGGCATCGCCTCCAATTTACCGGCAAAGAACAAATTCAATAAAAAGGTTTCCAATACATCCTCACGGTGATGACCAAGGGCAATTTTAGTAATGCCCATTTCGCTGGCAACATCGTATAAAACTCCCCTGCGCAAACGTGAACAAATGGTACACATGGTTTTACCCACCGGTGTTTTTTCGGTAACAATACTGTAGGTGTCTTTTTCAATGATCTTGAAATTAACACCTAATTCAGTAAGATATTTTGGCAAAACCTCCTCAGGGAATCCGGGTTGTTTTTGATCCAGATTAACGGCAATAATTTCAAATGAATGCTGCAACGCTTTTTGCGCATGTAATAAAACATCAAGCATGGTATAACTATCCTTTCCACCCGAAAGGCATACCATGATCTTATCGCCCGACTCAATAAGCCCGAATTCATCCTGCAAATTCCAAAACGACTTGCGTATGCGATGCTCAATTTTCTCTATTTCACTTTTTTCAGGCATTATACTATTCTAATTAAAATCAAACTCTACGGTTGCTTCAGGATTCACAATTTTCTTACTGGCTTTTTTATCGCCCGATTTAAAATGGAACAAATTTGTTTGCGTTTTTTCAACTTCGTAACAAATCGTATTGGTAACTTTCAATTTTCCCGGAACAAAATTCTTCATCAATAACTTTACAAAAATATATTCATCTTTAAAGCTTACACCCACTTTTGACTGCTCAACAAGTTTACCATCATTTAATATGCTAAAGTTTTTATCTACGTAAGCATTCACTAAACTATCGCGTTGCTTTTTATTGGCGTGATTCTTAATATCTATATCTACTCCGCCAAATTTATTCAATGCAGGCTCCAAGTCGTGGTAAAATACCTTGATTTCGATATTTATTTGTTGTAGTTTTTTAAAATAATGCACCGAGGTAACTCCCACATGATAAGGATGTACAAAAGCGAACAGTATGACTGTTCCCATGAACAACATCATTCCAGTTATTTGTCGAAAGAAACACTTCATATTTACATTTTTACTTAAATTAGCGAACTATATCCCCCACTCAATGACGTACAAAATTAAGCATAAAATTGCCAGAATTAGCGTAGCAGCGTATTTGATTTCTCCTTCTTTTTCGGGGTTTAGTCAAAATATTCAAAACAATCCAAGCTCAAATCATGGCAATAAATTCGAACAATTGGGTACCATATTGCCTGATGCCAATGGTTTTAGAACTTCATCGGGGGCTCCCGGTCACCAATACTGGCAGCAAAAAGCCGATTATGTAATTAATGCCCGCATTGATGAAAACACCCGAACCTTATACGGTGAAGAAACTATTACCTATTACAACAATTCACCCGAAGCTTTAAGTTATTTATGGTTGCAGCTTGACGAAAATCAACACGAACCAACCAACGAAAGTCAGAGTTTTGACCCGGGTACGGTTGAGGCACCAATTTCAAACGCGAGTCTTGACGGACTTTTTCAAAAATCGAAATTAGCGGAGCTGGGTGATAAAATTGAATGGGTCCGAGACGGAAGTAACAAGGATCTGAAGTATACCATCAACCAAACCATGATGCGTATTGACCTTCCAAAAAATTTAGCACCAAAACAAAAATTCGTTTTCAAAATAAAGTGGCATTATAAAATGTCGGAAAGAAGCAAGACCGGTGGTCGTGGCGGATACGAGCATTTTGAAAAAGATGGCAATGATGTTTATACCATTACGCAATGGTACCCGCGCATGTGTGTTTACAGCGATTACCAGGGATGGCTTAACAAGCAATTTACAGGACGTGGTGAATTTACCCTTACGTTTGGTAATTTTGAAGTGAACATGACGGTGCCAGCCGATCACGTAATAGTTGCTACAGGAACCTGTAAGAATTTAAAGGAAACGCTTACGCCCGAGCAGTTATTACGATGGAAACAGGCGCAAACATCCAAAGAACCTGTTGAGATCGTTAACCTTGAAGAAGCTAAAAAACGTGAGGCCGCACCCGAAAAAACCAAAACCAAAACCTGGAAATTCAAAGCCGAAAATGTACGTGATTTTGCCTGGGGAAGTTCCCGTAAGTTTGTTTGGGACGCCATGAACGTTAACGTAAGTGGTAAGAACGTTATGTGCATGAGCGCTTATCCAAAAGAATCATACAATTTATGGAGACGTTATTCAACCAAAATTGTGGCGCATACCGTAAAAATATATTCAAAATATACCATTGCTTATCCGTATCCTACAGCCATAAGTGTTGAGGCCAGTAACGGAATGGAATACCCCATGATCAGTTTTAACTTTGGTCGCTGCAACGAAAAAGGCAATTATACCGAAGGAACCAAGAACGGTATGATAGGTGTTATCATTCACGAAGTAGGTCACAACTTTTTCCCGATGATCATTAACAGCGATGAACGCCAATGGAGCTGGATGGACGAAGGCTTAAACACATTCGTACAATTCTTAACCGAACAGGAATTGGATGATATGTTCCCTTCGTCACGCGGACCCGCACATAAGATCGTTGACTATATGCGTTTACCAAAAGACCAGTTGGAACCCATCATGACCAACAGCGAAAATATTATAGGATTTGGCCCTAACGCTTATGCAAAACCTGCCACAGGCTTAACCATTTTGCGCGAAACAATTATGGGACGTGAATTGTTTGATTTCTCTTTCAAGGAATATTGTAAACGCTGGGCATTTAAACACCCTACTCCGTCTGACTTTTTCCGCACCATGGAAGATGCCAGCGGTGTTGATCTGGATTGGTTTTGGCGTCAATGGTTCTTTGACATTGAACCTGTAGATATTGTATTGGATTCGGTAAATGTTTTTAATGTAGATGGAATAAAAGAAATAAAATACACCTACGACACAATTAAACCGCGCTTTCAAGATACTAAAGCTGATTTCGAATATATAACCCGTGCGCGTAACCGCAATGAAAAATTGCCGGTTTATGTAAAGTTGGATACTGCTTTGCAGGACGATATTTATAAGCGAAATTTATTGCAGGAAGAAAATAAAGTGATTATTCCGCCAAAACCAACGGTGGTAAAAAAACCCGAGAACCTGGAAGTGATTTCCGATAGTTTATCGGCATTTTATGAAGGTTATTTTTATTATACCTTACATTTAACCAATAAAGGTGGTGCTGTAATGCCTGTGATAATTGGTTGGGTGTTTGAAGACGGTTCCATGGAAGTTGAACGCATAAGCGCTTATATATGGCGAAAGAACGAGAAGCGTTTTTCAAAATCGTTTGCCAAAAGCAAAAAAGTTGTTTCAATTGTTATTGACCCATTTTTGGAAACAGCCGATATTGATGCCGACAATAATTTGTGGAAATATGATGGAAAAATAAAGACTTATCCTTTGTATAAAACGGGTGATGCTCCACGCGGACGAAGAAGAAGATAATTTCGAACTTCGAATAGTGAAAACACTTAACGCCTTAACATATTGTAGCCTGTTTTTATTTTTTGCTATCGCTTGTAATAACGAGAAAAAAGCTGAACAAACCAACGAAGGCGAAGAACAACAAGAATCAAACACTATTACCTTATCGCAACAAAAAGAGATCGAATTTACCAATGATTCGGCATCGTTCTATTACTACAAGGCCAAAGATCATAAAAACAAAGGCGAACTTAAAAAAGCCAAAGATCTTTTTTTTGAATCGCTGAAATGGGATCAAAAAAATATTTCTACTCTTAATCAATTGGCTGCTATTTTTATAAATACAGAGCAACTAGATCTGGTCGAATTTCATTTAACAAGGGCCTTTGAATGTGATTCGCTTGAACCTAGTACCTATATAAATTACGCTCTTTATTGCATTCGGGCAAGCAAACCGTTAGAAGGAATAAAAATATGCAAAAGAGCATTGAAACTTAATCTTACAAGATTGGAAAAAGGTGCTATTTATTTCAATTTAGGAGCTCTTCATTATAATGCCGAATCTGACTGCGCTATCGTTTGGAAACACCTTAAACTGGCCCGAAAATACCTGGCCGAAAAATACAACGACAATGGTCTTGAAAAAACAATTGAAGAGTATTGCCCAAGGGAATGAGATGAAAAAATTATCAACGCTCAATTACCCACTGATAATTGAACATTGATAATTGATAATTGGCTTACTTTTTCTTAGATAAATATTCCATCGTCTTCATTTCATTTCCTTTTCCATCAGGCATGTACATTTCCATTAATTGCGAACCATCGTCATTGAATTTAGTGATCTCTCTAACCTTACTATCTTTTCCGGTTGTACAGTCGGTCATCTTTCCCTCCAAGGTCAATGTTTTGGTTGTCGGATTATAATCTCCTTCCATGATCATGATTCCCGAACCCATATTATCGATCCAGGTATTGATGAACTTCTTTTTTGAGTTATCATAAGCGATCGTGCTCATACCTTCAAACGGCATTCCATTCATGGTACCTTTATTGGTTGTGATCAGGTATAATCCATTCCACATTTTTGCTTCGCTGGTAGCCTTATTTTTTGTTGGTGGTGCCTCAGGGTCCATCCACATGGTTACATCAGCTTCAAATTTACCGGCCCAGGAAGACATAAGTTTGTGCATTTCACCCGGAGTCATAAAATCAGCCCAGGCCTTCATAAGGGCTGCCGAATCAAGTGGCGCAGCCGGTACTTCTTCTTCAACCTTTGCTTCTTCGGTTTTAGTCGTGTCTTTTACCTCGTCAGAAGTTGTTTCTTCCTTTTTTTCACCACCACAGGCTATAAGTGCCAATGTTAGGGCTGTACAGATAAATAATCTTTTTTTCATAGTATTGTTTTTAGTTTGTTTTCAACAAATATAGGAGTCCTCTTCATAAATCTTGACTACAATTTGTAGTTTTTTTTGCTTTCGAACAATAAACCCCATAATTTTAAGTCATGAATAAAAACTCAAACGTTTCAGTCGTCTCACGTCTCACGTCTCATATCTCACGTCTATAATATGGCTAAGACTAAATCAGCATATTTCTGTCAGTCCTGCGGACAAGAATCTGTCAAATGGCTGGGTAAATGCCCATCGTGCCAGGCATGGAACAGTTTTGTAGAAGAGGTTATTCAAAAAGAAAAAGATGTTCCCTATGGCGTTTCAAACGCGCAAGGACGCATTGCAAAACCCAAATTGGTTCAGGATATTGAAGTGGATAGTGAGCAACGCATTATTTTACCTGACGGTGAATTGAACCGTGTTTTAGGTGGAGGAATTGTTCCCGGCTCACTTATTTTATTTGGTGGCGAACCGGGAATTGGAAAATCAACCTTAATGCTTCAATTAGCTGTTCAAAGTAACCTTAAAGTTTTATATATCTCGGGCGAAGAAAGCGAAAAACAAATTCGCATGCGTGGCGAACGCATTGGGTTCGTCAATAAGAACTGTTATATTTTAACCGAAACGTCTACGCAAAATATCTTTAAGCAGGTCGAGCAAATTGAACCCGATCTTATGATCATTGACTCTATTCAGACCTTGCATACAGGATACATCGAATCATCACCCGGAAGCGTTTCACAAATTCGTGAATGCACTGCCGAAATTATGCGCTTTGCCAAACAAACCGCAACACCGGTTTTTTTAATTGGTCATATTACAAAGGATGGAAGTTTAGCCGGACCCAAAGTATTGGAGCATATGGTTGATACCGTATTGCAATTTGAAGGCGACCAAAACCATATTTACCGTTTACTGCGTAGCCTAAAGAACCGATTTGGCTCAACAAACGAATTGGGCATATACGAAATGAACGGTGATGGGTTGAAGCAGGTTCCCAATCCAAGTGAAGTATTGATCAGCCGTAACGAAGAAAATTTAAGCGGGGTGGCCATTGGCGCTACGTTAGAAGGTATAAGGCCTCTGTTGGTAGAAGTACAGGCTTTGGTAAGCACAGCGGCTTACGGCACACCACAACGCTCGGCAACAGGCTTTGATACGAAGAGGTTAAACATGTTATTGGCCGTATTGGAAAAGCGCTGCGGATTTAAACTGGCGCAAAAAGATGTATTTCTAAATATAACGGGTGGCATTCGTATTGACGATCCTGCTATTGATCTGGCAGTTGTTTCGGCTGTATTGTCTTCCAATATTGACATTGCATTAGATTCCAAAACAATTTTCTCAGCTGAGGTTGGTTTAACAGGCGAAATTCGTCCGGTGAACCGCGTTGACCAACGCATTGCTGAAGCAGAGAAATTGGGTTACAATACCATCATTCTTTCAAAATACAATAAAGGCGTAGAACAAAAAGACTATAACATTGAAATTATTCAGGTAGGAAAAATTGAAGAGGTGTTTAGAAAAGTACTCGGATAATTCATAAAAAAACCCATGGCGCCTTGGGCGCCACGGGCTCTTTGTTATTTCAAAGAAATCAGAAATTACTGCTTGCAGCAAGCTCCCTTAGGAGGGCACATTGGCGGACATTCTGATTTATCGCAAGTTTTCTCACAACGCTTGTCAACGCAAACGCGGCTCGTCTTGCTTTTCTTATTTTTTTCGCCTTTGCCACCATTGGCAAAAGCAAAGGTGCCAACACTCAAAAGGAGTACTGCAACACCCAATCCTATTACTTTTTTCATTTGAATAATATTTTTGGTTATAATTTAATTTAAATAAAGATTGACTAAACCAATTCCGGAGGATTCCAGCAAGTAGAAATATACGTTGAATAAAAGTTATTCGAATATACAGGCAAAACATCTTTGGGTAATTGAAAACTTTGAAGTTCCAAACGGGCAGGCTCAACAATCAGGAACGAACAACATATACAACACATGGATAGTTCACATGTTTTCTTCTTATCATCTTTTTCATCCTTCTTCTCATCGGCTGACTCACAAGTCATGTTTTTATCGCACGATCCGCTCTTCACGCAACACATTCCTTCTTCACTCCCCTTTTCACAGGTAAGATCCAATTCAGGAAACACGCAGCGACCCTGGATGAGGGCGAAATAAGCGACAAGTATAAAGGCTGTTAATTTCATTGGTCCTTCAAATTTATGAAAAACCTTTGATCAAAAAAAGGAGGAATGTTAAAAGAAGATAAACATAGCCCGGATAGCTGGTTTGCTAATCAACTAATTGACTTCACTAATATTAATTATTAAATGGTTTTAGTCAGGTTAAAAAAAACCGTTTCTTTATAGCACAAGCCTTTTACATGAAAAAGATCTATTGCCTCCTTGCCTTTGTTTATTCTGGTATGTTGCTTAATGCCCAAACCAGTCCTAATGCCTTATGGAAAATTGTAAATAATCCAAAAAAAGCCGATACAGCCCGCGGTAACGCGCTTTGTAAGATCTCCATCAACATACCCTACTTTAATGTGTATAACGACAGTACACTCATCTTTGCAGAAAAAGCAGTCCTTTTTGCAGAGTCAAAAAAATTACAACTCGGCATAATTTCGGCACAGCACCTTCAAGCATTCCATTACATACGAAAAGGCGATGATAAACGATCAATGAACATAGCGCAAAATTGCCTTTTGCTAATTGACGAAGCACGAAAACTAACGACCGATGCAAACAAATTAACCGGGCTTGAAACCAGTGTTCACATTGTTCTTTCATTGATCTATAAAAAACTGGAAAATACCGATGCGGCTTTTAAAGAATATGAAACCATTTACCGATTAAGCTCATCCATTAACGCGCAACGCATATCGGGCTCAGCACTTAATTCAATGGCCGGTATCTTTATGAATAAAGGCGACATAAAAACTGCTATTGAATACACACAGCGTGCCATTGAACTACAAACGGCATGTGGGTTTAAAAAAGGAATTATGCAAGCAACCAATACACTTGGTGTGGAGTATAATACCATGAACGATCAGCCAAAAGCCATTGAAGCTTATTCAAAAGCCATTGATCTGGCTCGGGAATTGGGCGAAAAAAAATCGCTTGCACAATATTTAGCAAACACAGCAAATATTTATTATGCGCTTGGCAACTATGAAAAAGCAAAACAAATGTATTTGCAATGCCTCAATAGCGGAATTGAATTAAAAGACAAGCAAATGATCTCTTATTCCTACGGTAATTTAGGCATGGTGTGCTACAACCTTTGGGATGAATTAAAACTAAGCAATGCTAATCCTGATTCAATAGCCGCAATGGAAGAGAAAATGATATTTGCCGCTGAAAAAAGCGTCTCCTTAAAAGAAGAAATAGGCGTTAAAAGCAATTTACCGGGAGCCTACAATACCCTAAGTCAAACCTATTACGATACAAAAGGTTTTTCAAAGGCGGTCTTTTATGCACAAAAAAGCCTGCAGGTCTCTATCGAATTGGGTAATAAACAGGATATGGCTATTGCATATAATAGCTTAAGTAATTTTTACTTCCTGCACAACGACCTTGACAGTGCCAATATAAACGGTTTAAAAGCACTTGAACTTTGCCGTGAAACCAACTACCAGGCCCAATTGCTTTTTTCCCTGGATTTACTTTCCCGTATAAAAGAAAGAGAAAAAAAATACACCGAAGCTGAAAAATATGCTGCCGAAATGTTGGAATACAATAACAAAATAGTGAGCAATAATTTCATCATTCTTTCTGAAAAAGAAAAAGAGCTTTATTTAAATACGCTGGCGGATGAATACGCTACATTCAACCGAATAGCTTTAGCCGGAAAAAACCAGGACCCCGCAATTGCTGAAATTGTATACAATACTACCCTGAAAAATAAAGGTGTGCTTTTGCGATCATCAACATCCATG
>JAYUZA010000459.1:0-4021 GCA_043752145.1 Flavobacteriales bacterium | reverse complement strand
CTGGAAAACTTTAAAGCATTTCATAAGCTTTCGCCTGAATTGGAAGAGATGGAATAATTCTACCCTACAACCTCATAATTCGTATACACCGCCTGCACATCTTCATCTTCTTCGAATTTCTCAACTATGGCATCTATTTGCTCAGCCTGTTCGGCTGTAACTTGTTTATTTGATAATGGAATGCGAACTTTTTCGGCTGAAGCAATTTCGATCTTTTTTTCTTCGAGTCCTTTTTGCATAGAACCAAAATCGGCAAACTTTGTGTAGATCACAATTTCGCCCGTCTCATCGTCTACTTCAATTTCATCCAAACCAAAATCAATTAATTCAAGTTCTAATTCTTCGGCATTGAGATCATTTTTTTTGATGGTGAACTGACCTTTACGTTCGAAAACAAAATCCAATGAGCCTTGTGTACCCAATGTACCACCTGCTTTTGAAAATATATGGCGAATGTTCGCAACGGTACGTGTTGTATTATCGGTTGCGGTTTCAATATAAATTGCTACTCCGTTTGGACCATAGCCTTCGTACATTACTTCATCAAAATTGGCTGAATCTTTTCCTGCTGCTTTTTTAATGGCCCCATCAACGGTTGCTTTTGGCATTTGTGCTGCCTTTGCATTTTGCATCAATACACGCAAACGTGAATTTGATTCGGGATTATCGCCACCGGCTTTAACGGCCATGGCAATTTCTTTTCCAATGCGGGTGAATGTTTTTGACATTGCTCCCCAACGTTTAAATTTTCGTGCTTTACGGTATTCAAATGCGCGTCCCATAGTTGTAGTGTTATAGGGCAAATTTAATAAATTTTAGACATCAGATGTCAGACATCGGACATCAGAATTACCAACTATAATTAACTTAATATCACGAATAAACGCCTTTTCTGCCAGGGATGGAAGCGGCACCCCACAGCGAGTGTACTCTTGCTTTTGCGTAGCTTCAGCGAAGCAAAGCACGAGCGAGGAGTACAGCGTAGAGCCCGACCCGAGCGATGGAGAATATTAAAATTAATTATTTGGAAAAACTATAGCGACATCTGCTTTGGGGAGGCAGCCCAATACTCATACTTAATAATTGATAATTCTTAAAGAACCATTTTAAACTTCTGCTCCAGCATTTCTTTTCCCTGGCCGCTAATAAAACGATGCATGATATCTTTTACTTCGGTGGAATTATATTCAATAACACCGGCCGCACTTAAATCATCAAGCGACTGACGTTCGAGATATGTGAGGCGACCATCAATGATCATACCGATGATGAGAAGGTGTGCGACATCGTCCTGCAAGTCTTCGGGAAGAGCTTTTAACTTATCCATAAAATCATCGGGCACCAGGTGTGCACCACGCACCGGAACTTTAAATGTGTTGAGCAGATCGATGGATAATAAATAATGATTTTCGTGAAAAGAGCGTTTACGCACGGCCAAAAATTGTAAGGTATCATAAATCACTTCAATAAACCGCGGATCGTTATGGTATTTTTTATGCAGATATGTTACTGTATGTTGAATAAACCCGGGAGACAATATGCGTACACGGGCCTGATTCAATACTTTGTTTGCAGCATACATATTAAAGCCCGCCATAATGGGAATACCACCTATTTCAACTAAAACGCGTACGGCATAACGACCAAAAATCCTGCGCAAAAGCATTTTGAAAAGCATATTGCTTAAGGTGGCCCGAACTTTTGTCCAAATAAAGATCATGAAAACCGTGAATTTTGAATACCCTTGCCAGGGATTTAAACCAATGGTTAATTCATTCCTGGCATTTTTTTCAACACCAATGTTGACCAGTGATGTAATGTGCAATTTGAAATTAGGATCTTGCGGAGGAGGAAAATCACATACATCGGCCATGAGATGAACCGCCCGAATATTTAAAATAATGAGAAAATATATTTCGGCAATTGCCAAAACAATTCCATATATGGTTGCGAAAAAAGGAATGGTGAATTGAAGTCCGAATATATCGACCGGAACCGACCATAATTCAAATGTTTTGGGAAAATAATAAGGTGGGAGATATAACAATACAACACCAAGTGTTCCTGCAAGTGCCGAATACAGGAGTGTACGAACCTTGATGCCTTTTAATTCTTTTTTTTGTTTTTCGGTGAGTTGATTGGTGTACCCGTTCTTGTAACGATCTTCTCCCTCGCCATTAAAATAGCCTTTCGCGATACGTTCAAATAAACCACCTTTTTTATCAGGTTTGCTCATGCGTACTTAAACCTTTTTTTTATTGTTTTTGGGGAAATTGAACAAAAGCGAAGTGATGATGGGAACAACAAATATTGCAATAGTTCCTAAAGAGAATCCGTATGCTTTAAGAAACGAAGGTGACGCATGTTCGAGCGCATGGTTTTCGGGGTAAAAATATTCAAAAATTAATTTTAAACCAAGCATTGCAATAACTGTAAAGGCTGCAAAATCAAGGAACGGAAAACGGGCCATTAGTTTTACAAAATAACTTGCCACAATACGCATGGTGATGATACCAATGAAAACACCGGTACAAACAATATACATGTTTTGCGAAAATGCTCCTGCGGCCAAAACATTGTCGAGTGAAAAAACAAGATCCATTGCTTCGACCATGATAACAGTTGACCAAAACTGATTTAAGCCGAATAAACGTTTTTTTGGCGGTGCGTGTTGTTTTACTTCCTCGGCAGCTTCGTCCATGATGCCTTTATGCTCAACTGCTTTTTCGTAAAAGAATTTTAAGGCAAGGAATAAAAGATAACCTCCACCCACAATTTTTACCCAATCGATCTGCAATAAATATCCTGCCAGTAAAAGTGCTGCACCCCTGAAAATATAGGCAAATATTAATCCTATGCGAAGCGCTTTTGCCCGTTGTGCTTCGGGTAAGGGCATAACTAACGTGGCTAGTACTGCCGCATTATCGACCGACAAAAGTCCTTCAACAAAAATAATGTTAAGGATGGTGAAAAAAGCCTTGTTAAGATCGGGGCCGAGTATGCTGTGTAAAAAATCCATGTTTAATTTATGGGAACTAAATTAGGATTATTATGGGAACCACGAACTAAAATCCAAAGAGAAATGAACATGAGTTGTCAGTTCTCGGTTCTCAGTATTGGTCCCCACAACTAAGCACTGAGAACCGAGAACTGGCAATTACTTCCTCATCTTATCCTTAAAGACCTTCCTGAATTTATCAAGCTTAGGCTGAATAACATACTGGCAGTAGCCCTGCTCGGAATTGTTGTTAAAGTAGTTTTGGTGATAGTCTTCAGCCTTGTAGTACACCCCTAATTCGGAGACTTCGGTTACAAGGGGACTATCATAAGCTCCGCTTTTGTTAAGATCGGCAATGATTTTTTCGGCCATTTCCTTTTGTTGTGGCGAATTGTAAAAAATAACCGAACGGTACTGCGTGCCGGCATCATTTCCCTGCCTGTTTAAGGTTGTAGGATCGTGCACGGTAAAAAACACTTCCAATATTTCGGAAAAACTTACCTTTTTTGTATCGTATACTACCTGCACAACTTCTGCATGACCTGTCATACCTGAACACACTTCACGGTAGGTAGGATTTTTTGTTTTACCACCGCTGTATCCTGAAGAAACGGAATGAACACCTTCCAGATTTAGAAGCACGGCTTCAATACACCAGAAACATCCGCCACCCAATGTAAGAGTATCGGCATCGGCTAATTTTATATTATCCATAGTTGGTTTATTGGTTAAGGCGGGTTTATTATTTTTTTCGGGGCTTGATCCGCGGCATTCAAAAAACAAAACGCTAATAAAAAGAAAAAGTTGCCATGTGCTTTTAATCATGAATAAATTGTTTTAACTTATCCAATATACGAGCTGGGGCCGCTTTTGGTTTGCCTGAGGTCTTGTCAACAAAAACCAAAACTGTTTCGCCTGTGTTGATCAAAACATTTGCCGCGTTTTTTGTTTCATATGTAAAACGAATGCGTGCGGTTGGAAGTTGTTGAATGAAAACCGTTACCGAAATAACATCATCGTAAA
>JAYUZA010000458.1:0-10000 GCA_043752145.1 Flavobacteriales bacterium | reverse complement strand
AATTTATTTCATTAAATGTTAGTATGAAAAAGCAATGTAGGAATAGTGTTGTACTGATCGTTTTTTTGGCGATCTCATTCAGCGGATCTGCGCGGGTATTCCAGCATGCATTGGTGCCTGATACATTAATGGCCGACACCAACAAACTATGGTTTGATAAAACGAATTTTTTATTGGCAGGTATTGGAGCGGCATATAAGGATTTTGATATTACGTTCAAAAATACAACGGCTAATATTATGGGAACGCTTGAATTTAAATACACCCAGGCCGATTTCCCATATAAGATCCGTGATTGGAATTTTTTTCCGAATATAAATCAAACAAATGCTTCGGCTTTTGTAAATACAAGGTATGGATCGGCCTCTTATTCCGTGGCTGTTGATCCGTCAAATTCAGTTAATTTTACAAAAGCAAAAGCATTCAATATTTCCATTCCGGTAAAAAAAATCGATTTAAGTTTTGATTATTTAAAGTTTACCGGCCTAAACCGCACCGAACCCGTTTTTAATACCGATTTTTTCTTAAAGAACCTTTCGTTCTCTTCAGTATCGTTCAGTGTTGAATATCGTCTTGGAAGACTAAAGAATAATTTGTTTTATGTACCTAAGAAGATGATAACCTCACTTTCATTCGTGGTAAGCGGATTAAAAATGAAAATGGAAAACCCGGATGATTTTATTCCCGCCTTAGCGTTTAAGAATGATGATCCTGCTGATAGTATAATTCAGGTAAGTGGATTGTTCATGAATAAATTTGTAAGTGAGGGATTGTTCTTTGGTCCTCGGGCCGATTTTCTTATACCGGTCATTAAAAGCAGATCAAATACAAAGCCCAATACCTTGTACCTGAAAGGAACTTTTTTTTATGGTCTTAATTCTCAAAAATTTGAATATTTTACCTTGGCAAACACGTTCAGTTCGGTACAATATAAACTGTTCATGAAAGGGTTTGGGCTCACCACCAATTATTATATAACCGGACAATTATTCTACGACTTTAATGCCGGAGTATTTAATTTCGGTGCGGTTTTCGGTCAGCAAAGTTATGGTAAATCAAATAACGGGTCATTAGCTGTTACAAATAATCATGTAACGGATCAGCGTATCACATTCACAGCTGCGCTTCGTTTCAGGATAGGCGCTCGTGAAATTTATGGAAAAATTGATTCAGCTAAAAAGCGAGTTTTGCGGAAATGATCTCAGGCTAGATTTTTTATCGCCAACCAAGCCATAGCATTTACACCAACTTGCAAGGCATTTTCATCAATATCGAAGGTGGTGGTATGCACAGGTGAAGTTATTTTTTTAGATTCATTGCGCGTGCCTAGTCTGAAAAAACAGGCGGGTATTACCTGAGCGTAATATGCAAAGTCTTCGGCTGTCATACGCAATTCCAGTTCATGTACTTTTTCGTTCCCTAAAATTTCTTTTGCGGCTTGCGAACTTTTTTGTGTTATCGGAATATTGTTTGTTAATGCGGGATAGCCTCTTACGATATTCACATTTACACTTGCGTTGCGTTGCTTGCAAACATTCTCGCAAATTTCTTTGATCATTGCGTGTGCGTTATCTCTCCAATCTTCATCCATGGCCCTGAAGGTTCCTGCAATTTCAACAGTATCGGGTATAACATTGGTGGCGCCTTTTCCTTCAATTTTTCCAAAAGCCAAAACGGTAGGTTTATTGGTTTTACCGGCTGTATTTTCGTCATTAAATTCCTTTTCTAACGCCAGTAATACTTCTGCAGCAATGGTCAGCGGATTATTGTATTGCTTTTTTATGGCCGCATGGCCGCCTTTACCTTTTATAGTCAAGTAAATTTCATCGCTCGAAGCCATGTATTCGCCTTCCCTGAAGCCCACGTTCCCAACTTCCATTTCGGGAAAAACATGAAGACCAATGATGCTTTTTGGCAAAGGATTTCCAAGTGCGCCTTCTTTTAGCATTAAACTTGCACCACCGGGTAATACTTCTTCACCGGGTTGAAAAACAATAATTATTTTACCATCAATTTCACTTTCCATTTGCTTTAAAACAATGGCAGCACCTAACGCACAGGTGGTATGTACATCATGTCCACAGGCATGCATTACACCTTCATTTTGCGACCTGTAATCGCATAAATTTTTCTCCTGAATAGGTAAAGCATCCATATCGCCACGCAGGGCAATAATGTTTTTTGAGTCTTTTTTACCTATTTCCGCTACAATGCCTGTTTTTACCCAGCCGCTTGTATAGCGTATTTTATACTTGTCAAGGATGGATTTAACATATTCGCTTGTCTTGTATTCCTCGAACGAGAGCTCGGGATTGGCATGTAAATGACGTCTGATCTCTATTAACTCGGCCTCAATTGCCTTTGTCTTTTCTTTTATTGTATTAACGTTCGTCATGTTATAAGTTCATCAAATTTAAGAAGTTTTTAAAGCAAATGTGTATTAATATTATAGAATGAAGGAGGGGCAAAAGGCTAATAGTTTAATTCAGGAAACAAGTCCGTACCTGTTGCAACATGCTTATAATCCCGTTGATTGGAATGCGTGGAACAATGCAGCCTGGGATAAAGCCAAAGCCGAAAATAAACTGGTTATTGTGAGTATTGGTTACTCGGCTTGCCATTGGTGCCATGTAATGGAACACGAGAGTTTTGAGGATCCCGATGTGGCCGCTATCATGAACGAGTTTTTTGTAAGCGTAAAAGTTGACCGTGAAGAGCGACCCGACATTGATAATATTTACATGGAAGCGGTACAAATTATGACGGGTAGGGGTGGATGGCCGCTAAATTGTATTACCCTGCCAGATGGACGACCTGTTTACGGTGGAACCTATTTTCCAAAAGAGGGATGGATGAATGTTTTGCAAAATTTGAGTGATCTGTACATAAACGATCCGGCAAAAGTGATGGAGTATGCAAATCATTTAGAAGAAGGTTTGAGTCAGGCCGAATTGATAAAAGTGAATTCAACTGCCACCGGGGAACCTGTGTTTGATGAAGGTGTTGTACTTGGTAATTTCATTCACGGTTTTGATAGGGTGTATGGCGGACCAAAAAAAGCGCCAAAGTTTCCCATGCCCTGTAATTATGAATTTTTATTGAATTACGGGATCATAAACAAGCATGAACAAATTTTGAACCAGGTGCATTTAACACTAACCAAAATGGCGTATGGTGGAATTTTTGATCATTTGGGAGGAGGATTTGCCCGTTACTCGGTTGATGAAATTTGGAAAGTGCCGCATTTTGAAAAAATGTTGTATGATAATGGCCAACTTATAAGTTTATACGCGAAAGCGTACGCACATTTTAAAGACCCTTTGTTTAAACGAACAGTTGAACATATCCTTGAATTTTTGAATACTGAATTGCTTTCTCCGTACAAATTATACTATTCGGCATTGGATGCCGATAGCGAAGGAGTAGAGGGTAAGTATTATGTTTGGACCGAAGAAGAACTGAAAAGTATTTTAAGTGCCGAAGAATTTAATTTTGCAAAAAACTATTATTCCATTAACGATTACGGTTATTGGGAACACGATAATTTTGTTTTGATACGAAGGGAGAATGAAGAAATCGTTGCTGAAAAAGCAGGAATTGCATTGAATGAATTGGAAGGACTGAAGCAAAAAGTCGATCAAAAGTTACTGGCCGTAAGGAATAAGCGTATTAAACCCGGTTTGGATGATAAAAGTTTGTTGTCGTGGAACGCTTTGGTTTTAAAAGGTCTTGCCGAAGCTTATGTGTATTTAAAAGACGAAAAATTATTGGAGAACGCGCAACAATTGCATAAAGCCATTCATTCGTGTTTTTGCGAAAATAAGACATGGTATCGTAATTTTAAGAAAGACAAAAGAACAATACTTGCTTTTTCAGAAGACCTGGCCTTGCTTGCCGAGGCAAATTTAGCCATGTATGAAACAAATTTTGAAACAAAGTATTTGGACTATGCAAAAGAAATAATTGAAATATTGATCGAAGATTTTTTTGAGACCAAAACCGGTATGTTCTATTTTACTTCGGGAAAGGCCGAAGAACTGATCATGCGCAGGACCGAGATTTTTGATAATGTAATAAGTTCACCCAATTCTGTTATAGCGCAGGTTTTGTATAAGGCGGGAGTTTTAACCGGTAATGCCCAATGGGAGAAACTGGCCCGACCATTGATTATAAACGCTAGTCAGTATTTTGAAAATGCACCGCAAGCCTTGGGTAATTGGCTTACGGCATGGTTAATGGTATTTAAACAACAAAGCGAAATTGTAGTTGCAGGTCCTCAGTTTAATGAGGCGATGAATTCTTTGCGTACGGGATATTCACCTTTGGTAATTTGGTGTGGTGGTGCCAACGAAAATGGTTTACCCTTGTTAACATCAAGGTTAATAAGTGGACAAACCACCGTTTATGAATGTAAAAATAAAGCCTGTAACTTGCCTATAGTTTTTAAGAATTGAAAAATCAGAGTGCAAATATCGTCAAAGCATCGAAAGTAAAAATTTTACTCTGCTTTGTTTTGTTCGGTTGTTTTTTGACCGATGCTTCGTACGGGCAATTAATTTTAAATAACAATTGCCAGGCATTTACCGATCAGGCCTATTTTAATCCTGCATTTATTAAGCGAAATAAAATACGGTCGATTCATGGCAAAACAAGTAGTAAAAAGGAAATGGATATTATTCGTGAACAGGATCTGGTTCAGAATTTTGATTTTGACACCGAGGGCAGGGTAGTGAAACAAATGTATTCGCATCACTCTTTTGGTTACCGCACCGATACTACTACGATTATTTTTATTTATGATTCGTTGGGGCGATTAAAGACCAGAAGACAAAACGATAATTTTAGTTTTTATTCGTATAATTATATCTACGATTCGTTGGGTAATATTATTAAAGAGACTTATTGCAGGGACGAAAATTGCGGGCCTTCAAAATATGAATTCAAACTGGGAAATCAGTATGAAATTATATCCGAAACGTATAAATACACGGTCGAGAACGGAAAAAAAATAAGGACGTATTACAATAATTTCGGTCGTGAATACCAGAAAAAGGAATATGAATATGGTAAGTTAAATTATCTGATGAGTGAAAAAATGATCTATACACTTACCAGCCGTCAAACCATGGAAATTAAGTATGAGTATAACGAACGAGGATTTTGCATTTCTAAATACGAACATCCGGTCGATGGTCCGAAATTAATTATTGCCTATGATTACGATAAGCAAGGTAATTTAACCGAGTACGATTATTTTTTGGATGAGGAACAAATAACGCATAAGGAACTGGTGTACGATAATTCAACCATGCTTATTTCGGCTACTTTGTCAAAAGATGTGCGTACCAATGTAATTATGATTGTACGGTTTACGTATGGGTTTTATTAGAAACCCGATAGGGTTCAACGACACTTTGTTAAAACAAATTATTGAGGAGTTACATCGGATGTCAGACAAACCGCGTTTTTACTGCAGGTGTGTTTATGTACAAAGCATTTGATGGTGGAGCTAATTGGTATTATTATGATTATGCGCCTGCCGATTCGGATTATACAAGGGTGCATCCCGATTACCTATTCGGTTAACTGGAATGGTACAAATTCAAATGGGGCAAAGGTAGCTTCAGGTGTTTATTTTGTGCGTATGATATGTGAAGGAATTGCGAAAACTGTTAAGCTGAATGTGAATAGATAGTTTCTAATTTCTAATTTCTGGTTTGGAGTTCAGGAACTTCAAGCTATAGGGCATTGTCGCGACAATGGAACGGGAACGATCATTCAATACGTAGATACCTAACTAGAAACTCGGAACTAGAAATTCGCAACTAATTCTCCCTATATTCAGTTGGCGAAAGTCCGGTTTGCGTTTTAAAAAATTTACTGAAATGCGCGGGATCATGGTAATTTAAGAAGAAAGAAATTTCTTTGGTCGACAGGTCTGAATGCTTCAACAAACGTTTTGCCTCAAGAATTATGCGGTCAAATATATGTTCGCTTGCTGTTTTTCCCGTTAGTTTTTTAATATTATCGTTAATGGTTTTTTCGGTCGTGTTCAACATTTCGGCATACTCCATTACCTTGTGTTTTTGTGTGAAATTTCGTTCCAGCAATATCCTGAAGTCACGGTAAAGGGTAGAGGTGCCAACAATGTTTGCTTTCGGATTTTTATCGTTAAACAGGCGGTTACTGTTGAGTAAAAGTATGTTCAGGTAAGAGCGTAAAATTTCTTCTTTATGTTTGTTCTTTGTTTTGCATTCGGTTTCAATGGCCGATAAAATAGGTACAAAAAAACCAAGTTCTGCTTCCTGCAAATTTAAAATAGGCGCGGGGCCGTTATTGTTTAAGAAAGGTAAATCAAAAAGTAAATTCTTGTTTTCGGTATTCATGGCAAAAAAATCGCGCGAAAAAAGTAATACATATCCAAAACTTCCCAGCGAACGTTCAACGTGATGTACTTGTCCGGGCGATACAAAATGAATGGAGCAATCCTCAATTTCGTGTCGGTTAAAATCTATATCATGATAGCCGCCACCCTTGGTAAAAATAAACATTTCGTAATAATTGTGGCGATGTGGGACCGAAGTATCGTATTCGGTTTTTAATTCCAGCGGAATGTACTTGAACGGAATACTTGAATTATCATCTACGCTAAAATGGTGAAGTGGTATTTCATCGTGATGTTTCATGGTTCAAACGCAATGTTTTTGAAATTATATTTTAATGCCGATAAAACAAAGATCGTCAACCTGATCAAGTCGTCCGCGCCATTTTTCAAATTCTTTTTCCAATACATGTTGTTGGAATTCCGATCCTGATGCATAGGTGTCCATTAAAATCTGTTGCAATGGTTTATGTTTGAATTTTTTCCCGCTGGGTCCGCCAAACTGATCAGCATAACCATCGGTAAATAAATAGAACACAACGTCCTTATCTACGGCAATAGTATGTGTAACAAAATCCTTGCGGTAATCTGACCTACCAACCGGATGTTTATTGGCAGTTATTTCTGTCATTTTCCCATCGTGAATATACCATAGCGGGTTGTGTGCACCGGCCCATTTGGCTTCTGTAATCTTTTTCTCATCTCCATTGATTAAAATATTGAGTTTTAACAAGGATATATCCATACCGTCCTTCACATCATTTTCGGTACGGCCAAAGGTCTCTAAAACAAGGTCGGTAACTTTATCCAATACTTTTCCGGGATCGGTTATTTTGTACTCCATAACAACCCTATGCAAGGCGTTGCTGCAAACAACACTTACCATTGCGCCAGGCACACCGTGTCCCGTGCAATCGGCTGCGGCAATTAATAATTCAATTGTTTGTGATCCGTCTTTGTTTTGAATTGTTCTTGATTCAAACCAATAAAAATCACCGGCAACTATATCCTTGGGTTTATACAATACAAAATAATCGTTGGTAAATGATTTAAGAAGATTTGACTGAGGTAAAATTGCATGCTGGATCCTTCGGGCATAGTTTATACTGTCACGAATATCTTTGTTTTTTTCTTCAATGATCACGTTTTTTGATTCCAATTCTTTATTTGTATTGGCAAGAGCAAGGCGCGCAATAATCTCCTTTTTTGTAAGTGTTGTACGGGCGTTGATAAGCAAAATGGTAAAAAGAGCAACCGAAGCGGTAAGCATACCACCGTTTATCATTACATCGCTAATAGCGACATCGCTGTTAAAATGAAAGAAAATAATGTTGGCAATAAATGAAGCAATAACAACGATTATAGAATACCATCGTTTCCATAAAACGAACATACCTGCGCCAATGAACAAAGCGATGTATGCAAAAGTGTGTTTTTCAATTTCAGGGATATTCATCACACTATACATATAAGCATTTTGTATAGATATACCGATGAAAGGAATGAATGCGATTATGGCCGGTGTTTTTCTGAGCTTTGCTCTGAAAATTATACCCAATAATGTTGCCGCGGAAACCGCTATTCTAAAATATAAAAAAGCTTCAAAGTGAATGGGGCTGTTAAAATAATCGCCAATGGCCCAAACCGGATTTAATACAACAGCTACCCAGGCAATAATCACATGGTATCGGTATGCGGCAGCATCAAGCTCCGACTCCCAATCAACCGTTCCTGCATTTGAATCTTTTTTCGACATGTGTTTACAAGCCAAATATAAAAATAAAATTCAATTCCAACCAGTATTTGCGAAAAATGAACATATTAAGTTCTAAATGATTTAACTTTGCATGAAAATATTAAACAATGACAAACAACGACATTCTAAAAAAGCTACGTGTGGCCTTAAAATTGCGCGATGATGATATTATTGAAATTTTGAAATTAGTAGACTTTAAAGTCTCTAAAAGCGAGTTAGGCGCCTTGTTTCGCAACGAGGACCATCCGCATTACATGCAATGTGGCGATCAATTATTACGTAATTTTTTAAACGGGCTCATTATTCATATGCGAGGACCGGATCCGAAGGAAGAAAAAAGTAATTAGTTAATCGTAATTAGTTATTAGGGGTGTTGGGCGCGATCAGCAGATTAAATAATACAGGTGTGGTTTGACAAAAAAATGTATTTATTATAGTGACTAAGCCAAATAGTTGCTTGTTTGTTTGGAAAAAACTTTATAAAAGCTGTTCCGATACATGCCCTTTTTGCCATGTTCACAAACCCTATTAACCATTCATTAATAACTTCCTACTTCAACCACTTATCCAACCACTCAAAAAACTCACGTTGCCATAGCAAACTGTTTTGGGGTGATAATACCCAGTGATTTTCGTTGGGGAAAGATAAAAAGCGAGCAGGAATTCCTTTGATCTTGGCCGCCTGAAATGCTTCCATCCCTTGATTGAAAGGTACGCGAAAATCTTTTTCATCGTGAATCACTAAAATTGGCGTATCCCAGTTTTGCACGAATTTATGTGGCGAAAATGAATCATAACTCTTTGGTCGTTTGCTATCCCAATATGGACCGCCTGTTTCCCAATTCGCAAAAAATAATTCTTCAGTGGTTCCGTACCAGCTTTCTAAATTAAACAAACCACAATGACTGATGAATGCTTTAAAACGTTTGTTATGCGTACCGGCCATTTGGTAAACTGAGTAACCACCATAACTTGCGCCAACCGCGCCTAATTTATCTTTGTTTACAAAAGGTTCCTTTGCCAATGAATCAATGGCGCTGTAATAATCATCAATAACTTGTCCGCCCCAATCCTCGCTTATCTGATCGTTCCATTTTTGACCGAACGATGGCATGCCGCGTCTGCATGGTGCAACAATGATATAACCATTGGCTGCCATTAACTGAAAATTCCAGCGGTATGAGAAAAACTGACTAAGCGTACTTTGTGGTCCGCCCTGGCAATATAAGAGTGTAGGATATTTTTTTGTCGCGTCAAAATCGGGTGGATAAATTACCCAGGTAAGCATTTTTTTCTTGTCGGTCGTATTTACCCAACGCTTTTCAATTTTACCAATTTTTATTTTAGCATATATTTCTTTATTGGTATATGTTAGTTGCGTTTCTTTTCCTGTTTTAATGTCTACTTTGTATAGATCGGCCGGACTGTTCATGGTTGTTTTTGTACCAATAAGCCAATTACCGAAAAGACTGAAGCCCGAGTAATCATGTTCGCCTTTGGTAACTTGGCGTATTTTACCGCTGGCAAGGTTTAGCTCGTGAATTTGTTCGGTACCTTCGGTTGGAACGATCATGTAAATATTTTTTCCGTCCTTACTCCAAACAAATGAATTTATGGTAATGTCAACTTTTTCGGTAATGTTTTTCTTTTTACCTGTTGCTGTTTCAATTAATACAATATCATTTTTATCTGCTTCAAAACCATCGCGTTTCATGCTTTGAAAAGCAAGCCATTTTCCGTCAGGGCTATATGAAGGGTTTACATCATAACCGGGCATCCCCTCCGTTAAATTGGTCGTTTTTTTACTTTCAACATTGTAAAAATACAGGTCAGAATTGGTGCTTTTTGCCGCTTCAAGACCC
>JAYUZA010000457.1:0-4037 GCA_043752145.1 Flavobacteriales bacterium | reverse complement strand
ATACATCCTGATGGTAAAAAGGAAATGTTTTGCAAACGGGTGAATCCTGAAATTCCAATTCCCGAAGAATCTATAGCCATACATAAAATCACGAACGCGGATGTGAAGAACGAACCGGTTTTTAAAACCATTGCGCAGGAAGTTCTTGATTTTTTTGACGATGGCGATCTGGCCGGATTCAATTCCAATAAATTTGACATTCCTGTTTTAGTTGAAGAGTTTTTACGCTGCAATATTGATTTTGATTTTGAAACCAGGCGTTTTGTGGATGTGCAAACCATTTACCATAAAATGGAACAGCGTAATTTAGCCGCAGCGTATAAATTCTATTGCGAAAAAACATTGGAAAACGCACACAGTGCCGAAGCTGATATTACCGCTACATACGAAGTGCTAGAATCACAAATTTCAAAATACGATGAGTTGGAAGGGAATGTTGCCGCATTAAGTGATTTTTCAAAAGGTAAAAATCCTTCAGTCGATTTTGCTTACCGCATTGTTTACAATGATAAAAACGAAGAAGTATTTAATTTTGGCAAACATAAAGGAAAACGGGTCGTTGATGTTTTTACAAGTGAACCCGGTTACTATAGCTGGATGATGAATGGCGAATTTCCATTATATACTAAAAAGGTAATTACACGTATTTATCAAAAAATGCAATCGGCTAAAAAGGGTTGAAAAAAATAGGTGGGATTTTTTAATTTGTACGTATAAAAATATTATTTTTGTCGTATAAATTAATTGAGATGGATGCTAAAATCACATTATCTTTTGATAGCCAAGTAATTGAAAGAGCTAAAAAATATGCCGAAAAGCAAAACATGAGCTTATCAAGGCTTATGGAAGTATTATTGGATAAAATTACAACCAAGCAATACGCTAGCATTGAAGATTATCCTGTTGCCGAATGGGTGCATATGTTAGCCGAAGGAAAAGCCGAATACACCCGTAAAAAAAGTAGTTCCAAATCAAAAACCCAATTTCGGGAACGTAAATAGTGAAAATTTTTGTTGACGCAAATATACTGGTCTCGGTTCTGAATAAAGAATATCCGGTTTTTACCTATAGTGCAAGAGTATTAAGTCTTGCGGATGAGTCGCCATACAAAATTTACACCTCCCCTATTTGTTTGGCCATTGCTTTTTATTTTGCCGAAAAAAAATCGGGAAAAAGAATGGCAAAGAAAAAACTGGAACTACTCATTGATAAACTAAAAATTACCACCGTAAATGAAAAAACCGTTTCGGATGCTTATCATAATAAAAAGGTTGCTGACTTTGAAGATGGCTTGCAATACTATTCGGCCATTCACAGTGATTGTAAATTTATCGTATCTGAAGACGGAAGAGATTTTCATTTTTCGGAAATCCCTGTTCTTACCAGTCGCTCGTTCTTAGAAAATCACGTATTCAAAAAAGTTTAATATGAAAATAATTTGCATTGGAAGAAATTATGCCGATCACGCAAAGGAATTAAGTAATCCCCTGCCCGATAAACCTGTTTTTTTCATGAAGCCCGATACGGCTCTATTGGGGAAAGGGCAGGATTTTTATTTTCCTGATTTTACCAAAGACCTTCACCATGAAATTGAATTAGTGGTAAAAATAAGCAAGAACGGAAAAAACATTGATCCTAAATTCGCGGCCAATTACTACAATGAAATAGGAATTGGAATTGATTTCACCGCACGTGATCTGCAGGAAGAAGCAAAAAAGAAGGGTCTGCCCTGGGAAATTGCCAAAGCGTTTGACAATGCTGCCGTAATTTCAAATGAATTTATTCCTAAAAGTGAGTTTAAGGATCTGCGAAATATTAATTTTCATCTTACCATCGACAATACTATTGCGCAACAAGGCAATAGTTCGCATATGATATTCGACATCGACTTTTTGATCTCTTACGTTTCAAGATTCATCACGCTTAAAACGGGAGATCTCTTATTCACAGGCACTCCCGCAGGTGTGGGGCCGGTTAAAATAGGAAATAAGCTTACAGGATATCTTGAGAATAAGGAAATATTAGGTTTTTTTATCAAATAAACACCCTTTTGTTTCGTTTATATACCTAAATTTATTGCACTAGGTAAATGATGAAAAAACTGTTTTCAATACTAATGCTTTTTTGCATTGCAATGTCTGTTTCGGCACAGCGCGAAAAAAAACTGATTCAATTTTCTGGAATCATTCTTTCGGCCGATTCTACATTAGAGCCTGTTCCTTACGTAAGTGTTTATGATAAAACCATTAAGCGTGCAACATTTGCCGACTATACCGGTTTTTTCAGCATGGTCGTTCAGGCTGGTGATACCATCATGTTTCAATCGGTGGGGTATAAAAAAACCATTTACATGATACCCGATACCTTAAAACAAAGCAGGTATACAATGGTGCAATTAATGCGTCCCGATACTGTTGTACTCAAAGAAGTTAACGTACACCCCTGGCCTACCCGCGACCAATTTGCTCAGGCCTTTATGGACCTTAGTTTGCCCAAAAATTCATTTGACCGGTACCGTGAAAATATGACCCTTGCCGAGCTTAGAGCCGCCAACACCGACTTTGGTGACGCCCTGAGTTGCTATGACTCTCAAATGAGTACCGAATACAGTAAGCTTTATGGAGCGGGACAAATACCTACATTCAACCTTCTTTCGCCTACCGCATGGCATAATTTCATTAAAACATGGAAAGCCGGTGGATTTAAGAAGAAGGAAAAAAAATAATCGGGTCTTTCTTACGTTTTTATCGCGTATTCCTCTTTAGGAAGGCAATTAACTTTATTTTTACGGCCTACACTGCATGTTAAAATTTATCAGTTTTTGTATTCTCTTTTCGGTTTCACTGGCCAAAGCACAAAATTGTTTTGTTACAGGACGAATTGTTGATGACCAAAAAAATCCGTTGGAAGCCGTATTGGTACTTGAAAAACGTACAGGAAAACGAACGCAATCAAATGAAAAGGGAGAATTCAAATTATCAATTTCCTGCAAGGGAACTTTAATTGAAATTGCCCATCCCGCATACTCGGCAAAAGAAATTCGTTTGCGCAACAGTGTTGGCACTGTAGAATTGGGTGAAATTGTTTTGAGTGATCGTGTACTTGACACGGTAAACATTGTGCAACGCGATGTGACCATTCCTACATTCCCAAAAATTGAAACAAAATTACTTCCTACCATAACCGGAAATATTGAAGACATGATCAAGACCGGTGGTTTGGGTGTGCGCTCCAATAACGAAATGAGCGCAACATACAATGTACGTGGCGGAAGTTTTGACGAGAATTTAATTTATGTAAACGACATTGAAGTCTATCGTCCGTTTTTAGTTCGTTCGGGTCAGCAAGAGGGATTGAGTTTTATAAATGCCGATATGGTGCAGGATGTACGATTTTCTTCAGGCGGATTTGAAGCGCGGTATGACGATAAAATTTCATCGGTACTTGACATTACCTATCGCAGACCATCGGAGTTAAAAGGAACTGTTTCAGGTGGAATTATGGGCGGCACACTTCATTTGGAAAACGAATCGAAAGACAATCGCTTTACATGGATGATGGGAGCACGCTACCGTGCCAATAGTTATATTTTAAATACACTTGATACCAAAGGCGATTATCGCCCAAAATTCAGCGACTTTCAAACGCTTCTAACATATAATATTAGCGATGAAGTTGAATTATCGTGGCTGAATTATGTAGCCAGCAATAATTATAAAATGGTACCGCAAAATCGTGAAACGGATTTTGGAACAATTAACCAGGCATTACGACTAACCGTTTATTATGACGGACAGGAAATAAATTTATTTCAAACTATAGCACAGGGACTAACATTAAAAATTGAACCAAACCGCAATACAACTATTAAGTGGGTTAATTCATGGTTCCACAACGATGAGCAGGAAAACTATGATGTATTGGGCGCATATCAATTGGGAGAAGTTGAGAAAGATCCCGGAAAAGAAAATTTTGGTGAAATCGCTTTTATTAGAGGGGTTGGCGGATTTTTAGAACATGCGCGTAACCGTTTGAAA
>JAYUZA010000456.1:0-4039 GCA_043752145.1 Flavobacteriales bacterium | reverse complement strand
AATAGTCTTGTTGGTTGCATTTACTTTTCCATTCTGGGGGATTGAAGACGGTCAATTAAAAGGAGATGGTATCGCAACAATGATATTAAGTATTGTTGCGGTACTCGTTTCAATATACGCAATTGAACTTGCGCTCAAGGACACAACTTTTCGGACTTGCAATGAGGTCTTAGCTGTGGTTGAAAGTGATTTACTGACTTTGGATATCGAACAGTATGTGGAATATGATCCAGATATTAAGAAATGGATTACCGATCTTGAATTAAAACAAGTGAGTGGTACGGAGTTTCATTTTCTATATAACGCATTTTTTAATTTAGTTAATGACGATACGAATTATGAACCGCACTTAATTAACCAAGATCCAATAATAACGGCTTCATATCATGGGACTATAAAATCATTCTATTATTATATCCTCGACAGACAGTATTATTCGCATCTTGAAATTATCTCTGTAATTGATAAGGTTGAAGAGTCGAATATGAATATGTTCTATAAAAAATTCTTGTATCGAAAGATTCGGAGAATTTGTTTCAGATATTATCATTTATTGGATGTTAAAGTTAATAAAATGACAATTAATCCTAGCGAACGGCATAACGATATTACCAATTATGGCAAAGATATACCATATTATATTGAAGAAATTACGCCAAGTAGTTCGCGTTGGTATAAAACAACCCTATTCAAACAGTATAATTACGATGAGCTATATAAAAAAATGATAAAGTATAATGTTATGGGTCTTGGTTTTTCAATGGGGCATACGAGATAATTTGCTAATTATTTCTTCGGTAATCCCAGTATTTCTCTAAATGATTCCTTCCCTTTCTTCAGTCGTTTAAGATTTGTAATGAGCATAACAGCTTTTTCAACCCTTAAGCGACTACTTTTTACGGTTCCTACATAATTAATAATATAGCGTTGCATTCCCGGGGTAAGAAAATGAAACCGTTCTTCGCCTTCGGGGTCTTGTTTCAATAATTCAGCTAATTCTTCGGGCACATCAACTCCGTATTTACTTTCATCTTTTACCAATGAAATATGAATGATGTCACCGGGTTTTACGCCCAATTCTTTCATGCGTTTGGCACTAATGGTAATGTATGCGCTTCCTTTACCCAAGGCCATGGGTCCGCATTGCCATGAAAGTTTTTTATTGACGGTTGCAATTAAGCGAACGCTCATTTTACCACCTAATTTTTTGATGATGGATGGAGACAATTCGAAGTAATGACCTGAAAGGTGTTGGAGTTCTTCGATTGAAGTTTTAAACTCAACAAGGGGTTCTATGTTTTTCTTTTTTGCCACCAAAACTTACCAAATATATTCTTTTTTTTTGCCACCAAAGCTCCAAGACACCAAATCCCACCAAGAAATCCCATGAAATTTGGTTGGTGTTTCGGTGTTTTAGTGGTCTGGAAAAGCAGTTGTGGTGTTTAGACTTTGGTGGGATTTGGTGTTTCCGTGTTTTAGTGGCCTAATTATTTTACGAATCTATTTATTCCTTTGCCAATATTGACCACGTTGAAGTTAATTAAATAACCTAAACGTTTACTACTTAATTTCAAGTGACTAATTATTTGTGCTTTCCAAACCGGATTCAGCTCGTCAACGGCTTTTAATTCACAAATTATTTTGTCTTCAACAAGTACATCTAACCGTAATCCTTCTTCAAATACTAAATCATCATAAACAATGGGTAATTCAATTTGGCGCTGGTATTTAAGACCACGTTTCTTCAACTCGTGGCAAAAGCAAACCTCGTATACTTTTTCCAACAAACCAGGGCCTAATTTCTTGTGCACAGTGTATGCTGCGTCTACAATTTTCTTTCCTATTAAATCTAATTCTGAAGGAATTTGTGCAAATTGCTTTTCATAAGTAGTTTCTTTTTCCATAAATAAATATTATGTCAACAAAATTCATTTTTTGATTTTAAACGAACAATACTGATGGAAAAAAGGTGATTTTTGTTATAGCCTGTTGGGGCTGTATTTTATTGGTAATAAGGTAATATTGCTTCAGTAGCTGATTTTAAAATCGTTTAGTGGGATTTAGCTCCATAACAATTTGAACCTTATGGTGTCGTTGAACTTCGTTTGGTGTTTTCGTGTTTTGATAGTCAGAAAAGCACGTGTTGTGTATTTAGATTTGGTGGGATTTGGTGTTTTCGTGTTTTGGTGGCGAGAGTTAAGAAACAACCATTTTATACCCCCCAAAATACAGCGCCAATATAATTCCACCAACAATTATCCTGTAATACCCAAACCATTTAAATCCATGTTTGGTTAAAACAGAAATGAAAAATTTAATGGCTATCAATGCAACAACAAAAGCAACAAGATTTCCGATCAAATATGTTTTAATGTTTTCGCTATTCAATAATTCGGGATTTTCTTTGTAAACATCATACATACTTTTTACAGTGACCGCAAACATGGTAGGCACCGCCAGAAAAAAAGAAAATTCGGCCGCTACTTTTCGGGTGAGTCCTTGTGTCATTCCACCAATAATACTGGCAGCACTACGCGAAACTCCCGGGATCATGGCAATGCATTGAAAAAATCCGATCACAACGGCATTCAGCACCGTTACATCGGTTTTTGTATTGTTGTTGATAAGCGCGTCAATAAATAATAAAATTATTCCTCCCACAATAAGTGAAATGGCAACAACAACAACATTGCCTAACATGGAGTCAATATAATCATCGGCAAAATAACCAATGCCTAAAGCGGGAATCACACCCAAAAATAATTTAAAGTAAAATGAAAAGTCGTTGGTGAAGAAACGCCTCCAATACAAGAATACAACCGAAAGAATGGCTCCGAATTGAATGCTTACCGTAAATGCTTTTACGAAGGCAGTAGATTCAATTTGCATGAAGTATTGGGTAATGATCATGTGGCCTGTTGAGGAAACCGGTAAAAATTCGGTTAGGCCCTCGACAACGGCTAAAACAATGGTTTCAAAAAAAGTCACGGGTATGGATCTTAAATCTCAGGCTACGATTTTCCGGCTTTACCGGGAACGTCTGAGGAATTTACACTGGTTTTTTTCATGATACCGAATATAACCACTACGTAACCAAGAATTACGGTAATGGGAGCTAAGGTAATTCTGCGTTCGCTGAATAATTCTTTCTCATCAAACACTTTCGGGTCATCGCTGCCACCGCCAACCATCATTAAAAATCCAATGATCACAAGCACAATACCCGTTAAAATAATAAGGTAGTTTTGCTTACTGAAGGTAAAAGAATGTTTTTGCATACACTAGTACAATAAATCGGTTTTAATTCTCAAATATTTTCGTAGTGCAAAGTAAGTAGAAATCCATGAAATGAGTATACCTCCAAGGGTAATTCCTGCAAATATTATCAAAAGTGTGTTAAAATCAGTGAATTTCTCAATGTCGGTGTACCAATTACTTATGGAATAAAGGCTTAAAATAAAAATACCAAGCGCTATGCTACCTGATAAAATGCCTTGAATAATTGACCGTACCAGGTAGGGCCTGCGAATGAACCGCTCGGTAGCACCCACCAGTTGCATACTTCGAATGAGGAACCGTTTTGAGTAAATTGCCAGCCTGATGGTATTGTTGATCAAGGCTATTGCTACAATGGAAAGTAAAACTGACAAGGATAAAAGTACGATGGCCAATTTATTTATATTGGAATTTACATCCCTGAACATATCGGGATTGTAAGTGATCGAATCAATTAAACCCTGGTTTTCGGTCATGAGTTGATCTTCGATCTTTTTCACCGCTTTTAAATTGGCGTAATCTTCGGTAATGAATAATTCAATGTGCGGTAAAATAGGATTAAAATTATCGGCTTCGAACAAAATTGAATCTTTGTCAAGGTTCATTTCATTTAACCTTACCAATGCTTCTTCCTTGGTAACGTAATGGGCAATTTTTACGAATGGTGCAGCCTTAAGTGTTTTTTCAAATTGAATAATATCGGCTTCTTTCGCCAGCTCACTAAAGTTAATGTCAATGAAAATATTTTCTTTGGCGTTTTTGG
>JAYUZA010000455.1:0-22588 GCA_043752145.1 Flavobacteriales bacterium | reverse complement strand
AAGCGATGCAAAAGGATATAGTATTTATGCCGATTTTTTATTCAGGGATGGCAAGATAAAGGAAGCACGTGACAAGTATAAAAAAGCCGTGACATTGGAAAAGGATAAATTCGTGATCTGGAATCAGCTTATACTTTTAGATGCTCAACTGAACGATAAGGTTGCTTTGAACGAAGACAGTAAACAGGCAAAAGAATTATTTCCAACACAGGCCGGATTTTATTTCTATTATGGTTTATCGTGTAATCAATTAAAAAAATACGATGAGGCTATTGAAGCATTAACCGAAGGAAAAGAACTGGTATTGGACAACGAACAATTACTGGTTGAGTTTTACCAGGGATTGGGTGAAGCATATAATTACACAAAACAATATGTCGAGTCGGATGAGTATTATGAAAAGGCTTTAAAGATTAAACCCGACAACGCATACGCGCTCAACAATTACAGTTATTATTTATCGCTTCGAAAAGTACAACTGGAAAAAGCTTCGACCATGTCGAAAAAAAGCAACGAGTTGGAAAAAAACAATTCTTCTTTCATGGACACTTACGGTTGGATCCTGTTTCAAACCAAACAATACGATGAGGCCGAAACATGGTTGATGAAAGCTATTTTAGCTGACGATGGAAAGAACGGTACATTGTTTGAGCATTATGGCGATGTATTATCAACTTTAGGAAGAAAAACCGAAGCGCTTGAATACTGGAATAAAGCCAAAACTACCGGTGATCATAGCCCGCAACTGGATCAAAAAATAAAAGAAGGGAAATATGTTGAATAAACAGGTTTCGTTTCTTGTAAGTGTTATGTTGGTTATTGCTTTTTTATATGCCTGCAACTCCCAACGCCACATGGTTGTTGGAAAACCTAACCGCCATTTAAATACCAATAAAATTATTGACAGTGTGGTGAATCAAAAACTGCTGTTCGCTTTTTTTTCCGCAAAACTTTCTGTCGACCTTGAGTCTGTCAATATGAACGAAACCTTTAGTGTAAACCTCAAGATCAGAAAAGACAGTTTGATATGGATGGACGTTAAAAAAGCCACCATTGGTGTTGCCAGGGTAGCTATAACAAAAGACTCTATACATCTTCTTGTTAGGTTTGGCGAAGGTGAAGGCTACTATCCACGTTCATTCAATTTTATTAACGACCAGTTTGGTACCGAACTGGATTTTGCCATGCTTCAGGATCTGCTAACGGCTAATCCAATGAGCTTTGATCCTGAAGAGAAATTCAAATCGCCTAAAGACAGTGCTTATTATTACCTCACAACCCTTCGTAAACGCAGGCTAAAGCGAACCCTTGAACACAAGCATGTGTATAAAAACCACGAGATCATATACCAATATAAGTTTTATCCAAAGACCTTTAGACCTTACCAGGTGTGGATAAACGATATAACCGACACCACTATTTTTGATGCGCGTTATAGCGAATACGAAGGCCTTGACTCCATTCCCCTGCCCAAAGTTTTGGACATTGAAGCTTCAAAAGCCGCGAAGAAACTGAAACTTAAACTGAACTATAAACGTACCAAGCTGAACGAAAAAACCGATTTTCCGTTTACAATACCCGATGATTATAAAAGGAAATAAAATTCTTCTTCTTATCCTTCTTACGTTCTTCGTAAGTATCTCAACCGTTATTGCCCAAAAAAGTGTAGATAAACTCAAAAAGCAGGAAAAGGAATTACAAAAAAAGATCAGGGACAATAAGAACATCCTCACCGAAAAACAGAACATCGGCAAAATAACCATTGCCGAAATTGCCATTCTTAACCAACAAATTGCCCACCGCGATGAGCTTATTGGTAATTTTGCCCAACAGGTTTCGCGCATCAACTATCAGATCGAAGAAAGTAAACAGGATATTACGCGCCAACAAATTGAATTGGGTAAGCTTAAAAGAAGGTATGTTGATCTTATACGTTACGCTTACCGCCATCGCAACTCATACCACCGCTTATTGTTTGTTTTTGCTGCCAGTAGCTTTAATCAGGCGTATGTGCGGGTAAAATATTTACGCCAGTTTGCCGATCATCGTAAAAAACAGGCACAACGTATTCGTGAAAAACAACGGGAACTTGTGCACAAAGTTACCGAACTTAAAAATTCGAAAACCGAAAAAGAAAGTTTGTTGGGTAAAACCGAACTTGAAAAACAAAATCACCTACAGGATAAAGTCAAGCAACAGGAGTCGCTGGCAAAACTAAAATCGGAAGAGAATAAAATAAGGGAAACGCTAACCGAGCAGGAAAAACAACGCGAAAAACTTACGGCCGAAATTAAACGCGCCATTGAAGAGGAAATACGAAAAGAACGTGAAAGGGAACGCGAACGCCAGGCAAAAGCAGCTGCCAATAAAAAGAAAAACAATACCAATCCTAAAAACAATTCAACCACCCCGGATAAAGGAAAAAAAGAAGTTCATTACGATATAAGTCGCGAAGGAATTGATCTTGAATCAGCCGACTTTGAAAAAAATCGCGGACGTTTACCTTGGCCCGTTGAAAAAGGTGAGATCGTAAGTCATTTTGGAAGAAACCCGCACCCCACCCTTGCAAATGTTTGGGTGAACAATAACGGTGTGGACATTGGTACCGCAAGCGGATCAACCGTACGAAGCGTGTTCAATGGTAAAGTAAGCAGTGTATTTGTTATTCCCAATGCGGGAAAGTGTGTTATTATCAGTCATGGAGCCTACCGTACCGTTTATGCAAATTTATCAAACGTGACAGTAAGCAAGGGGCAGGAAATTAAAACAAAACAAATACTTGGCACTTTATTACCGGGCGAAGATGGAGGTCTTTCCGAATCGCATTTCGAGATATGGAAAGTTACTACCGATGATATGGAGAAGCAGAATCCTGGACTTTGGTTGTATCGATAACAACTTAGATTCTCTTTCAAATCGGAAATCAAAAAGTTGAAATCAGAAAACAGTTGAATCAGATTTTTTGAATTTTCTGATCTCTGATTTCCTGTTTTCCCATTTTACTCAAAGTCTTCCGGCAACGGCTCATCAATTACAGGCTCAGCATACTTTCCACGCTTAAAAAAATTCGAATCTTCTTCATTAAACAATATCAGTATTTCCCCTTCGCTGTCGGGACCTAAAATAGAAATACCTTCTTCGTCAAGCGCGTAAGCGGTTGCACAAAAAGCTAAATAGTTTTTTTCCTTTGTAGTGATCTCGATGTCCTGAGGAATAAAATGTATTTGCTCTTCCAGATCCTCGAACCAATTACAGTTTACAAGCGTTGATGAAATGGTATTGCCAATGTATTTTTTCCATTGCTCATCGTTGCTTACATCCATTTTTAAAAACGGAATGTCTTTGTTATACTCTTTTATTATGGCTTCAAAATTTTGAGGGAACGAATCAATGGCCACATATTTAAAATTCATGCCGAATGAGAATAGTGTTCCATCATGCAGAGTTAATTCAACCGCGGCATCTACCAATTGCTCAGGTCGATTCGGATAAAAATAACCCGCACGGTTGATCAAGTAATAATGGACCTGCGTAATGGATTTTCCCTTTAACGCAACCTGAATCTGTTCTTCCTTTTCCTCTTTATTCATTGGCTGTTCTATCAAAAATTAACTTTTCCATCATCGGTTGACCGTTTTCATTTCCTTCTAAAATTACGGTAAGTTTATGTGCCGAGATCAGATTATACGAAATTTTGTTAGGGAAATCGTGGTCGGTATTTTCAAAAATCCATGAACCGCTTGTTTGCGCGGTGCAGGTGAACATTACAGGGTTTTGCCCTTTAACATCGGCAATGTAAACCAATTTATCATTCACAAATTCAACAATTAGTTTTTCGCCAAAAGCCGTGTCTTTTCCCTGCAGCATATAACCTGTGCCAATCATGCGTGTAGGTTCTTTCTTCCATGTCTCAACAAAAACGCTTTGGCCGTCAACAAATTTCCATTGACCCAACATTTTTTCAAAATCGTTGAGTTCAATTTGTTTGGGCGAGGATGAACATCCCCAAAAAGAAAGAATGATAATAAGGCTAAACCATTTCATGCGGAATAAAGATAAGGAAAATTTGGTCGTCAGTAATCGGTGCCCGGTTGTCAGTGACTTCATCAATTAAATATTCACAGGTGTCAAATTCACTAAGCAAAGCTGATATCCCACTTCTGATGTCTATTTGTTCGTTACAATGATCTTATTCGTCTTTACACCATGGCCCGAATCTATTTTCAAAAAGTAAACCCCTTTTGAAACTTCGCCCAACGGTATAGTTATCATGCCGGCTCCGTTTATAGTAGTATTAAATACCACTTGGCTCAATGAGTTTATCAATGCAATTTTATGTGATCCTACGTTCTTGAATTCAACATTCAACTTATCATAAGCCGGGTTTGGCCAATAACTAAACTCGTTTACCAAAACATTTTCGTTCAAGCCTGTAAATGCAAATGCAGACGAAGTGCGTGAACAACCATTGGTGTCGGTGGCAACACAGGTATAACTTCCGCTTGCGGTGGCCACATAAAACGTATCGGTTTCGCCAGGTATAGGGGTTCCACTTTGATACCATTGGTATGTATATCCCAGATCGGGGGTTGTTAATGTTCCTCCTGTATTGGTAATAATTACCGGAGGCAAGGTTACAAAATCAATAAAAACAGTATTACTTGAGTCTTTACAATTTCCAGATGATACCTGGCGATAAAACCAGATATCCTGATTAATTGTTCCCGGTAAATGATTTATACCGGTTGAGGCTCCAATAGGAACAAAGCCTGTGATAGGCGAAGAGTAACTGCGATACCATAAATAAGTATATACACCCGTTGCACCCGCTGGAACAGTTCCTTCAAGCGTATCGCCCGTGCTTGTTACGCAATATAACTGATCATCAGTAATGGTATTACTTGTTACTTGTGGTAAAACATTGATCATGCTTGTGGTTGTTGTTGTGCCTGTTCCAAAACCATTGGTAGCCGCAAGGGTAACACTGTATGTTCCTGCACTTGCATACACCACTGTAGGGTTTTGAAGTGTACTCGTGGTTGGCGATGCCGAAGCGCCAAAGGTCCATAGCCATGCCGTAGGAATATTGGTTGAAATATCGGTAAACGTAACCGGGATACCGGCACAGGTAGTTGTAATATCGGCACTAAAGGTAGCTACCGGTGCGGTTGTTGGTGCTGTAAACAAATCGCTTTCCCACAAACCGCGGCCATAGGTGGCGGCACGTAGTTTTGAGGTTGAATACTGAATTTCCATCTCACTGATAATTGTATTTGGCAATCCTGTATTAAATAATATCCAGTTGGTCATGGTTGCATCTTTAAAATAAACGCCAACATCCATTCCAACGTAAAGAGAACCTGCCGTACCATTGGTAAACACAACTGCATTTGCAGGAATATTCGGTAAATTACTTGATACATTTGTCCATGTTACCCCGGCATTGGTGGTTTCAAATATTTTTTCTCCGTTCACAAACCCCGAGAACGTTACCCATGCTTTGTTGGGATCGGTATTTGAAATGGAAATATCGGTTATGGCCGATGTGCCCAAACCGGCAGTACGGTTTACCCAATTAACGCCATCGGTAGTAACATAAAACTGATTGCTGCGTGCGGCATAAATATAATTGGCGTTTGATGGTGCAACCGCAATGTCGTCCAATAAGCCCCCTGTTGGAAAGGTGCCTATCTGCGTCCATGAAGTACCCGAGTTGGTAGATTTATATACCTGGTGTTTCCCTACAAAAAGGTGAGCCGAGTTTCCGGCCCACATAACATAAGGTGTAATCCAGCTTCCATCTTCATCAACTCCGGTGCCTCCCGAACTTACTATTTCAGTTGAACTACCCCAGGTAGTTGTGGTCCTGTGAATTTCACCGTAGTACAATGATGCGAATTGTGTTGCCGAAGTTGAATGACTTATGATACACTCCATTCCATCGCCACCCAACACTTCGTCCCATACGCCCGCACCGTTATTAAAGTTAGTCCCGTTATCCTGCCAACCCGTGATGTTACGTCCTGCATTAGTTTGTGAAACGCCTAAGCGATACATTTGCGCTATACTTAATGTTTCGCTAAAATCAAACCAGTCGGTTCCTGTGTTGGTGGTTTTAAATACACCGCCATCGCATCCAACAAATATGGTTGTACCGCTGCTATTGGCAAATTGTATATCATGCACATCGGCATGCACGTAATCGGCTGTACTTGCTCCGGTCCAGTGGCCCGAACAAGAAAAGCTTGCCCCACCATTGGTAGATTTCCAAACATTAACACCACCGGTAAAAATAGTGTTGGCATTTGTTGGCGATGCCGCAATGGAAAGATCATACCAACCTTGTCCTCCTGCATCACCTCCACTAAAATCCCATCCCAAAATATTGGGGTCGGTTGTGGCATCGCTCATAGTAGTAAAATCAAGGCCGCTGTTGGTTGATCGCATTAAACGTTCAAAACCATTATCGCCACTGTTGCTTGCAAGTAAATATACATATGCTGAATTTGCAGGAGTAACCGCCATACTTAAACGGTTTATAAGTGAAAATGTAGCCGATGAACTAAACCACGTTATACCACCATCGTTCGAATATTTAAAAAATGATCCACATACGTATACTGTATTCGGATCGCCCGGTTTAAATTCCATGTCGCGGTAAGAGCCCGCAAGTGTACTTGTCCAATTCACAGCTGCATCGGTTGAACGATAAATACCACTATTGGTAGCAGCCAAAATAATGTTCGGGTTTGATGGATTAATTAGAATGCGCGCAATTAATTTATTGGAAGAAGTTGAATAGCTCAATCCGGTTGGGTTCCAGGTAAGGCCCGCATCCGTTGATTTTAAAATTCCTACACTGTAAGTGTCGCCACCATCAACATCGCCAGTAGCTGCGTAAATAATATTTGTATTTGTTGGGTCAATGGCAATGTCGTAAACCCCCATTGATTCAAGTTTTTCGGTATTTAAAATAGCCCAGGTTGTTCCACCATCGGTCGATTTCCATATTCCGCCTGCGGGAGTCCCTGCAAAAACAATGTTTGCATCGGTTGGGTCAAAGCGTACACAGTTTACACGGCCTGCTCCGCCACCACCCGGAATTGAGGTTGGACCTAAAGTGACCCAATTGCCATTTGTTGATCGGGTTGGAGTATATGTTTCCTTAAATTTTTCAAAGTTTGTTGCAACGATGTCTTTTTGCAAGGGTTTTCCTGTTGGAAAAACACGCTGTTCGGTAAAATATTCCCAACGTTTAAATGCTTTAAATCCTTTACCCTTTTCGTATGGACGACCGGTCCAATACGTATTAAATGAACTTTGAATATCATAAAAATTGGCTGTATCGTTCTGCATAAGATCGACCCATGATTGCGCAATAACTGAATTTGACAATAAAATCGCATACGCAATTGATAGAATTTTCACCTTGTTTTTCATCACCTTAAAAAATTTAATTTCCCTGTTTTAGTTATGGGGCACGTCACTACCGACCAATAACCACAAAAGTTAGCAATAATATAAACTGTATCAACAAGAATCTTTTATGGAAACAGGAACGGTTGATATTTATGGTTAATCGGTATAAAGGTCTACGAATTTATTAATTATCAGGATAAATCGTTAAAAAGCCAACATTAGTGTTACTTAATCATTAAAAAGATATAAATTTACAGCACTAAAACAGGTGAAAAAATGAAACAACATTTACTAATTCCGGTATCCGCCATTTTAATATGCGGTACTGCCATGGCGCAACAAAACAAAGCTCTTGTGCCTATTAAAGACAAAACTGTAGCTAACAAAACCGAAAAAGTATCGCGTGCCGAAAGCGATATTATGGTTAGTGGGGCGCAAGCGATTAAACCTACTCCTGCAAATCACATGAGGTCGGTGTCTATTACAAATCTTGGTACATCAACGTATCAGTTACAAACCAATAATGCTGTTCAAAATCGTATTGTAAAAAATGGCGATGGTACAATTAGTGCTGTATTTACGTATTCAGCTACAGGTACGTGGGCCGATCGTGGAACAGGTTATGTATACCATAACGGAACCAGTTGGAGTGCAGCTCCAACGGCACGAATTGAGGGCGTAAGAACAGGATGGCCTTCATTATTTGTATTGGGCGATAACAGCGAAGGTGTAATTACACACGCAACTGCTCCTGCACCCGGAAATTTACATATGTCAAAACGTCCTACAAAGGGAACTGGTGCATTTACCCATGATGCAAGCATTGTTGCAAGTACCGCTGCTTATGGCGACTACTGGCCACGTGCATGTTCAGGTGGTGCAACCAATAATTCAATTCACTTAATTTCTATTTCAAATCCAACTGATGGTGCTGCAACGCCAGTGCCTGTGTTTTACAACGGTCAGCAAGGTTGCATAACATATTCCCGTTCACAAGATGGTGGCGTAACTTGGGATAAATTACACCAGGTTCAGGCTGCACACGACTCATCAGTTTATTACGGTTTTAATGCCGATTCATACGCTATTGATGCAAGAGGCAATACAATTGCTTACGTAGTAGGTGGCGACTATAATGATCTTTTCATTATGAAATCACTTGACAATGGTACTACATGGACAAAAACAATTATTCAATCATTCCCTATTCCGTTTTTTAACGACCAGTTAACTGACATTAACAGTGATGCAGTTGCAGATACCATTACGACCAATGACGGAAACGTTGCTCTTTTAATCGATAACAATGACGATGTACATGTTTGGTTTGGAAGAATGCGTGTAATTGATGATACACCTGGGGATGCTGCTTCAAGTTATTTTCCCGGTACTGATGGTTTGATGTACTGGAACGAGAACATGGGCGCTTCGGCTCCTGTTGTTATTGCAGGTATGCAAGATACTGATGCTGATCTTGTGATTTCAGTTACCGACTGGGGAACATATTACGCTTCTTTAACTTCACAACCAAGTGCTGCTATTGATGCAGGAGGCACAATGTATCTTACTTACGCAAGTTTAGTTGAGTACACCGATTTTGGTGATGGAAAATCTTTCCGTAATATTTATTACATGTCATCAAGTGATGGCGGTGCAACCTGGACACCAGCTGTGCGTATGAGTGCTGACGAGTTTACTGAACAAGTATTTTGTTCGGTTGCGCGCAATGCCGACCCAACATGTGTGAGCATGATATTTCAAACAGATATTGCTCCGGGTACAGGTGTAACAAGTGCCAGTGTTGATTATGCAAACAATACAGGTGTAATTGACGACCAATGGTATGCTTGTTTAGATGCTTCAACAGGTCTTGCCGAAACAACGAATTTATCAAGTTATGTTGGTATGTTCCCTAATCCGTCAAGCACAAATGTGAGCATTACTGCTTTAAGCCCTATTGACAGAGTTGATGTGTTTAATGCACTTGGCGAACGTGTTATAACAGTTACCCCAAATGCAAATGCAACCACACTTGACATTGCCGGTTTTACAAACGGTTTGTATATGGTTAGCGTTGTTACAGGCGGAAGGACCATTTCAAAACCGCTTATCAAAGAATAGTTTTTTTAATTGTTTATATTCAACAAACCCTGTACGAATTAACGTACAGGGTTTGTTGTTTTAAATACGCTGTGGATTAATATTTGATGATCTTCTGAAAGGCCGATCTTTTTCCGTTGTTTGCAACCAAACAATAAATGCCGGCATCAAATTTTTCAACATTAATAACATTCGTTCCCGGTTGTAGTTTTTTTGAAAGCACCAGGTCGCCATTGGATGAATAGATCAACAAGTCATACCCGTTTTCATTTGCACTTGTAAAAACAGTTACCTCGGTATGTGTAATTGTTGGATAAACATTTAACTGACCGTTTGTCGCATCCTCTTTTACCGAAACAACCGAATTTTCATTGGAAATGATCCATTTTTCAGGATCAAAAAAAGCGCTGTCGGGCGCGAAGGAAAGTGCAGCCGAAAAATTTTGTCCGCTAAACGTATGATCAAAAACTACAATGGTATCCTGCACCGCGTTTTTAAAACGAATAGGAACGGGCAATTCATAAAAAGAAACCGATGGATGCGTTTGCGATTGTGAAAGCGTAACATTAACTGTATTCGTAATGTCAACTGACCAGTTTACAGAATAAGAAGGATACCCTTCACCATAATACCAATCATTAAAATACCAGATTAAACTTTGTCCGTAAACCGCTTCCAAATGCATTCTCAATTTATCGGTGGTCGAAAAGCCAAAAGCAACACCTGCATCGTTCAAATAATTTTTTATTGCTGCAAAAAAAGCGCTGTCACCCATGATCCAACGCAGCGTATGCAATATCATAGCGCCTTTAAAATAGGTTAATTCAACACTAAATATCCGATCTATATCTGTGGTGTCGGTACAAAAAACCGAACCATCCGGAAGGCTTGTTGCGATATTAATGGCCGATACTTTAAACGGCATCCATATAGGCGGATCCAGATGTTCGTAGGACAATCCGCTTGCATAGGTTGCGAATCCTTCGTTCAGCCAAATTTCTTCCCACGAACCGCAGGTGACTTTATCGCCAAACCAATGGTGCGCTAATTCATGTGCTAATAATTCGAGATTAAAATTTCCAACAAAGGTCATGGTTTGATGTTCCATTCCTCCACCCCATCCAAATTGTGCGTGGCCGTATTTCTCTTTGTAGAACGGGTATAGACCAAACAAGGTGTCGAACAATTGCATTTGCAATGTATTTGCGTACACGGGTGTAATTGTAAGTAAACTGTCTTCGGGATACACATAATTTACGATCTCAACCGTATCTAAACCGTAAGGTGAAAAATCGGAGAACACTGCATAATTGGTAACTGCAAAACAAATAAGATACGTTACAATGGGATATTTATGTTTCCAATGCGTGATCTTATCGGTACCAACAATTGTTTCGCTTTGTAATAGACCATTGCTTGCCGCCCGGTATTCTTTTGGATGTGTAATAAAAATATCAATGGAATCAATTTTATCCTGAAGGTCTTGTTTACAAGGCCACCAATCTTTTGCGCCATAGGGCTCCGACAATGTCCATAAAATTGAATCGCCTGCATGACCATCCTGAATAAATGAACCGAAACCCGTGCTTGGAGGAATACCATGATAGTAAATAGTAACCGAATCCAAGACACCAATTGAAAGTGGAAGCGGAAAATCAACCTGCAGAATATCGCTTGCTAATTGCGTTGCACTGGTTGGTGCCGAATGATAAATTACACTGTCAACAACAAGCGCGCTTGAAAGATCGAACTCGATCATTGAAACCGCTGCACTGGGAATAAAATGTGAAGTAACATTGCCTGCAATTTCTCTAACCGTAGGGTCTACCTGCCACGCCAGTCTGTAATACTTTAAATCATAATTGTTTAAGGCTCTTGTGGTGGGTGCCTTTTGCAAAACAGCTGCCTTACGCTTTTCGCCCTGTATTATTTGCTGCATTTGCGCAAGACCACAAAAATGCGTTACGCTCAGAAAAATACATATGAAAAGAATCCTGCTCATTGTTGCGTTTTGTCAAAAATACGCAATATAATGCTATGTACAAAACTTATCGGTCGGGAATTTCAGTATCTTTAATTTTAGATTCTAATATATGGAAAATGATTTTTATCCCGTAGAATTAACATTGCGCATTGACTGGAGCGAAATGGATCTTTTTGGTCACGTGAACAATGTCATGTTTCTGAAATACACGCAGGCCTCAAGAGTTAATTACTGGGAAAAAATAGGGCTTGATGGTAGCTTTGCCGGAAAAGGGTTGGGACCTATTCTTGTTTCAACCGCCTGCCAGTTTAAAAAACCTTTGTTCTATCCGGGAAATGTTTTGATAAAAGCAAAGGTAGAGTTTATAAAAAATACAAGTTTCGGTATTGCGCATAAATTGTATAACGATAAAAACGAATTGTGTGCCGAGGCGCAGGATGTTGTTGTTACGTACGATTTTTCAAAAAATGTAAAGGTGCCTTTTCCTGATTGGTTAAGGGAAAAAATGGAAGCGCTGGAAAAACGAAAGTTTTAAAATTACTTAATATGCATGAGTTTTACGAAAAGCAGAAATTTAATCAGTGGTGGATCTGGATCTTCATTATTTTAATTACTGTCGGTTGTACATATGGTGCCATTCAGCAATTGATCTTTAAAGTTCCGTTTGGAAATAAGCCCGCCAGCGATGAGGTGCTTGTTGTCCTTTGCATGGTTCCTTTAATTGTTATCATGATTTTTTCGTTCATGTTCTTAGAAACCAAAATAAATTCCGAAGGTGTTTTTTATAAGTTTAAAATCTTTCATTTCAAATACCGTCATATTTTATGGGATGATATTGAAAAGATCTATACAAGGGAATATAAACCTGTTAGGGAATATGGCGGATGGGGAATCAAAGGAAGTCGAAAACATGGAAAAGCGTATAATGTTTCGGGCAATAAAGGAATTCAAATAGAATTAAAAAACGGCAAAAAAATATTAATTGGCACTCAAAAAACACAGGAAGTTGAAGCAATCTTACTGCAATTGAATAAAAAATAATTATGGCAAAAAAAGATAAACGCATCGATGAGTACATTGAAAAAGCGCAGCCATTTGCAAAATCAATTCTTAAACACCTGCGAAAACTGGTTCACCAGGGTTGTCCCGAAATAACTGAAACAGTAAAATGGGGCATGCCGTCATTTGACTATAAGGGTCCGTTTTGCAGCATGGCTTCTTTTAAACAACATGCCGTATTTGGTTTTTGGAAATACAAACTAATTAAAGATCCAAAAAATCATCTGGGCGATATTAAAGCAGATGGAGGCGCATCTATGGGAAATATGGGTCGTATTACTTCTTTGAAAAATCTTCCGTCCGCCACTGTGATCCTGAGTTTTATTAAACAGGCCATCAAACTGAACGATGAAGACGTTAAAATAGAAAAGGTTGTAAAAAATCCAGCTACTGAAAAAAACACGACCGCACCTGTCGATCTTATGACAGCAATAAAAAAGAATAAAAAAGCATTGGCTGTGTGGACCGACTGGACACCCGGAAAGAAAAAAGAATACGTACAGTGGATCACAGAGGCAAAGTCGGATGAAACACGTACTTCGCGGATCAAAACCGCTGTAGAATGGATATCGGAAAGAAAGATCCGAAACTGGAAGTATATTACGAAATAATAATTACCATGGAACAAAAAACAGTACAATGTACTCAATGCGGAGGCGCTGATTTTAAAAACGAAAATGATGACACGGTACGCTGTGTTTATTGCAATAGTTTGTTCAAAATAATTGAACCGAAGATAAGTCAGCCAAGAGTAACGGTTGAGGGTGGTGCAAATGTGACTTTTGGCAAAAATGTAAAGATCAAAGGAGGATTGCTGATAAAAAAAGGTGCAACCGTTACCATTAACGGTGATCTGGGTCTTTTAAAGTCTGCATCGCCCGAAGAAATTGAAAGCGCTAAACTAAAATTGAAAAAGTTGGAATAGAAGGAACACGGATAACGCAGATGGTACGGATTAGTGCGGATTTATTGTTTTCTTGAGGTTCTTAGTTACAATCAAAGTATTCGTAAACCATTTCCCATTTGTCATGTCCTCCCCATGAATGTAGTACATACGTCCCGACAACTCTTCCTTGTTCATCATATTCCGTATTTTCGGTTTGTAAAACCCCTTTGCCATTTGAAAAAAAAGTACATTTCTCCGTTATGCTGTCACCAGTCCTGATGTATGCATACAAAGCTGTGTCCCTCTCTGTGATCCTTTTTCGCAAATCACCAATGCTGTCGTATTCATATTTCCAGTTTTGCGAGGTATCACTATTTGCTGAAATACGAAACATTGTAAGTGGGTCCCCGTTCTTATTATAGGTGTCGATTTGAAATGGCGCATTTGATGATAGGGGCCAAGTTGTTTTCATGCATTTGATGGGTTGGTTGTATGGATTTTGAGCCGCACATTCCTTGTTCAAGATAATTATACTTACTATTAAAATAATATATTTCATTCTAATTTTTGATATTTATGGTGTCTAGGGAGTAAAGTAACCTTCTAGCTACCCCTTTTTAACAAATTTATTGAATCACACCCATGCCCACGAACAATTGGAGAACGAATTACAGACAAATACTTTATGCTACACCTTATTTAAAACAACCCTGAACGTTGTCCCCTTCCCTATCTCAGAACCGGCAACATAGATTTTCCCGTCATGATATTCTTCCACAATGCGTTTTACCAAACTCAAGCCTAATCCCCAGCCTCTTTGTTTGGTTGAATAGCCGGGTTTAAATACTGTTTTAAATTTATTGGTCGGAATTCCTTTTCCGGTATCGGAAATATCAATGTAGATCTTTGTATCATCTTTTGTGATCATAAATCGCAATTCGCCTGAAGCTTCCATGGCATCAATAGCGTTTTTGCTTAGGTTCTCAAATACCCATTCCAACAAAGGTCCGTTTCCCTTAATAAAAATGTTTAACGGAACTTCATCGCAATTGATGTGTATGTTTTTTGAAACGCGTGGTTTGAGATAGGAGATAAATTTATCAATTAATTCGGTCAGATTTATTTTCTCCAGTTTCGGGTCAGATCCTATTTTTGAAAACCTATCGGTTATCGTATTTAATCGCTCAATGTCTTTGTCAATTTCCATGGTAATGGAACTGTCGGTTCCATTGCCTTTTAAAATTTCGTTCCATGCCATTAAAGACGACAATGGAGTTCCCAACTGATGCGCGGTTTCTTTCGCCATTCCTGCCCAAACCTGGTTTTGTTCGGCATTTTTAAAGGTGTTGAAGATTAGATAGGTGATCAATAAAAATATTCCCACAATGGCTGTTTGTATAAGTGGAAATAATTTTATTTGTGCCAATACTTTTGAATCTTCGTAATAAATAAGCCCTACGTCCTTATCGGTCAATTTAACATGAATGGGCTTGTTTTGCGCTTCCATGTCATTTAATCGTTGCGCCAAATTTTTCTGCAGTTCCTTTCGCGGAATGTTGGTTTCGATTACTTCGGTTTTATTTTGTTTAATAAAAATTACCGGTACCAAAGCAGCATTGTTCCTTAATTCCTGATTAAAGCGTGTTGTTATTGAATCTTTGCGTTGTTTTAATTCATCCAGTAATTTTGATTCCTTGTAAAAAACATAATTAACTGTTTTCCCTCTAAAACCTATGGCAATTGGCTTATGCGTTTTCATCCATAGCTCACGAAGCTTGGTAATGGTATCGGTAAAAATTTCGCGGGCCTTTAACCGCAGAAATTCTTTGGATTTATCGGTATAGGTTTTTTTTACCTGATCGCCTATCGACTGTTCGGTAAAATCAAGATTAATGGCTGTTGTGAAATTTCCTTTTTCATCGGTTAAAATGGCGGGTACTGTTTTGTTGTCGGAGATTACTTCCAGCGCAAATGTATAATCGGGCAAATCCTTTCCCAACTCTTGCATACCTCTGGCCCAAAGTTTTATCTTTTTTTCTTCTTCGGTTTTAACTTTGTCAAATAACTTATTGGTAAGATACAACTGCTTTATTTGAATACGTACGGCCGAGCTCCATATTTTTATCCTCAGTCGCTCGTCTTCCTTTATCTTTTGTGTTATATAATTTGTATAAACAAGCGATGATGCAGCAATGCAAACGGCTACAAGGAATAAGATTATTTTCCAACGTTGTTTACGCGAGTATAAATTCATTGCTATTGTTGTTCGATTTCAAATTTAACGTCTTTATTCGCGTTTTCGTCTTTTTTCCATTTTTTCTTTAGCTTTTTTAGCTTTTCGTTGTCCTTTTCGCTTTGCGTTTTCGTTGAGTTGTTCACGGGCTCACCCTCATCCCATTCCATAATGAACTTTACGTCCTCTTGTTTAGCCTTTTGCAAATTAACGGTGGTATCCTTCTTAAAAAAGCCCAGCTCTTCCTTTAAAAGTGATTTAACGGTTTTTTTCTCGTTCTCCCACTTTTCCTGACGCTCAACCTTTTTTTCTTCCTTATCCCAATCGAATTGCGGGTCGCTGAGATGGCCAAACATATGAATATATAATTTTATGCCCGTGCCGTCATCCCTGATCTCACCAAACTCGGTTTGATTTTCCCTTTTCTTAAGTTCCAGAAACCTGAAATTAAAATGGTAGTCGATGTCGTTTTCAAACGAATGCGTTCCGGCAAAATTGATCTTCATAGCGCTTGAATTAATTTCCATTTTAGGGATGGTTAAAATTCCCTGCTTCACGGTTAATTCATTTTTCAGTTCATCAAATTTTAAATTTCGTATGCGTGCTTCAAAATCATCGGCATCGTTCTTTAAAAATAAACGCATTTTTTTATCGGTACGCATAAATCCTGCCAACTGCTTTAACTGATCAAGGTTATTGAGCTCTCCTTTTTTGATACTTACACTTGCGTTGCAGAGCATTCCCTTACCATCTACTTTTAAATTCGGTAAGATTGGAAATACCCATTGAACACTGGCCGATAAAATTCCTTTTGAGTTTTGCGGTGTGATCAGATCCTGGCCAAAATTTTTAAACGCTTTTAATACCAAGGGCAATTGAACATTGTCGATCTTAGTATCGGCATTGGCTATAAAACCACCTCCGGGTAATTCCTCCACATTTATTGACCCGGTGCATTTTCCTCCCGCCACATCAATGGTAAGGTTGGTTGCTGATAATTTTTTATCTATTAACTTAAAATTTCCCTGAAGGTTTGATGAAGCAAAAGGCTCCCATTCCAGTTTGGTGATGTTGAGATCAAAATTGAAATTAATTTTATCGGGGAACGAGAAGGCAAATTCATTTACAGGCTTTGTGATATTTTGCGGTCCTTTGGAAGGATCGTGAACCAGATCGTTTATATTGCAATAATTGGAATGAAATGCGCCCACAACCGACAATGATTGATTGCCCGAAATAAAATAGGGTGTAAAATTCTTAATTGCTCCGTTAATACTAAAATCCGATTCACCAACCTTTCCTCTTAGGCCGTCTACAAGCGCATCGTTATCAGCCAAATTCAATTGTCCGTTAAGATCGGTAATGGGTTTTCCTTTCGCGTTAATTAAAACCGTTGCGTTGGAGAATTTTACGGTTCCCGAAGCTTCATTGATAAGTGTATTGGTCAATAATAGATCATCGGTACGTAAAAGCACAAAGTCCAGTTTACTGTCGAGCGAAACATCTCCCTTCATTTCCTCAATAGTTCCCTTGCCCATAAAATGGTGCAGGGTTGCTAAACCAAAATCGCCTTTTACATTGAAAATAAAATGTGGCTTTACAAAATCGGTGAGTTTTCCATTCAGATCAAATTTTCCGTCCTTGAAACGAGCAAGCATTTTTTTAATGTTCAGTTCATCTACACCCACTTTATTACTGTTGGTATAATTTCCTTCAAGGTCAATGTTATGCAATGAAACGTTACTCTCTTTTTCCACCACCATTCCGTTGGTGATCTTAAAACTTGCGTTTACATCGGGGGCTTTTGTTTTTCCCGCAAGTCCTTTAATCGTAGCATTCAGATCTATGTTCCCATACGATTTATAGCGGTCCATGCTATTCTTAACTTTGTCGGGCAATAATTGCATAATGGAAATAAGCGATACGTTTTTTCCAAATACTTCAATGTCGCAAAGTGTTCCTTCATCACCAAAAGCCAATTTTCCCTTTACACCAAGCAACATTTTACCGATCTTCCAATCACCCTTTTTAATAAGAAGATCATTAGAAGTTGTATTAACCGTAAGGACCATATCCAATTCGGAATCTTGGTTTTTAAACAGCACAAGGTTCTTATTTCTAAAACTTTGAATGTGTAGATCGCCCGCAGTTTGCATATCAAAAACATCATTCCCCAATTCTCCACTAAAAACAAGCTCTTTGGTTTTGAACTTGTATTGCTGATTACGCACATGATTTTCGTATGTAATGCGTGTATTACATAACTTAATGTTTTTAAGACTCAACACCAGATCGTCACCGGTTTTGGTTTTGCCTTCAGACGGTTTTAAAATATCGTAATTTTCAATTCCATCTTTATTGATAAATGCGCGAAGGTGGGCGTTGTATACATCCAACTGTTTTGCTTTATAGTTGGATGATAATACTTCCCATAAACCGAATTTAAGATAAACGTGCTGAGCTGTTAAAAGGGTATCACGATAAGACTGCAGTCCCGGTGGGTCCAGTATCAACATGTTTTTAAAATGTAGCGATACGTTTGGAAATGTACTGATGAATGTAACGTCAATTTCATCAACCTTTAATTCGGTTTTTAAGTGACCGTTTAAATAATCGACTGCATACGCTTTGATTTTATCCTGCATGAGCCAAATTACAAAGGCAAGAATAAGTACCAGGCTTACGAGAATGCCCAGTGTCCAAAAAAATATTTTACGCATTTTACGCCACATTATTTAAAAGTAGTATGCTTTGCCAAGCGAGGGTAGATGAAAGCAGAATGATATAAACGCAAAGATGTTAATTTGATTATGGGAGAATCAAAAAAATCAGTCCTCTTTTTGTCCCGGTATATGCGTCTTTTTTGGATGCAGTTTTTTATAGATATAAAAGAATGTTTCGTCAATTGACCTGAACGTTCCGTTAGGCGATGGCCTTAAAGCCGGTGCTTGTAACAATACGCTATTGGGGTCGACCAAATAAAATTGTGGCAAGGTACTCACATTGTATTTTTCCCGAATATCCTTATCCTTTCCACCGTACAAAAACTTCCATTTATACGAACTGTTCTTTCGCAAAAAATCTTTCATGGCTTTTGGGTCCTCGTCCACATTGATGCAAACAAACTCAATATCCCATTTGTATTTATCATACATGCCTTTCATTAGTTTTAACTCGTTCAATGAAATATTATTGTCGGTACTCCAAAACATGATGTAAACAAACTTCCCTTTTAATTTATTCAAACTAACGGTTGAATCACGGTTATCGCGCAATTCAAACTCGGGGGCAACGCTCCCGTTATGCAAATAGGTTAACCTGCGTATGGTATTTTTAGCAATGATCTTATGTTCATCGTATTTTGAAGTCGTTTGGATAGAATCAAGCACATCAAGTATAAAACTCTTGTCAAATTCGGGATTATAATATTCCTGTCCCAAACTGCGCAATACCGCCAATTCGCAAATACGTTCATCTCGTAAAAGAATGTCCTTTTGCAAAATGCGTTTTATAAGTGTGGGGCTTGCGTGGTAATTCACTGCTCTAAACAGATCCATTTCACGGCTTACCGAGATCATTTTAAAAATATCGCTATAAAATTTATTGAAAAAATTCATGTACTTGTCGTTGGTATACAGTACCGGCTTATTCAAAAAATACTGCGCGTACACCAATTTTAAGAACGCGTTCTCATCTTTTTTTGGCGGACCCAACATTTCGGTTTCGGCAATGCTATAAGCCACATAATTGGCAAAATACGCGTGCTTCACAGGCTTATACACTTTTGATAAATAAATTTTAAAGGTATCCAACCGGTGTGAAAACAATTCATTGCCTACCAGATTAAAATTGTAAAACATGAAATCATCGTGCCGGCTGTTAAAATCAAGTATTAAATTATTGATGTCGTATGTAAGCAACGTGTCAAAATCGATGCGGATACTTTTTTGATATGCATTCTCATTCGTGCTGTCGGGCGCGTTTACAATAATGCTGTAATTGGCATCGGGATCGACATACATCATACCCTGTGTTCCGCCACAATGCAACTGAATTTGTGAAGATTCTTTCAGATCAATGGTCAGTGAAAAATTTCCATCGTCATCAACCGTTGTTTTTCCCAATTGGTTCAGTTCATAGCTTAAAAAATCGATGTAGCGGGTGCAAATAAGCTCTTTTCCTATATAGGGTTTTGCTTTTCCTTGAATGGTGACTTGCGCAAAACTATTTCCTGATAACAGGAAAACAAATATTGATATGTATACTATATTTTTCAAACTATGTTTGATAAAAAAATTAAAGTGAATATCCTTTTGGAAGAAACTGACTTATATCGCCACCATTTTTGTGAATTTCGCGCACGATTGTCGAGCTGATACACTCGTGCTCAGGTTCAGTCAATAAAAATAGTGTTTCAATTTCGTTCTTCATGCGCTTGTTCATGTGTGCAATTGCCTTTTCATAATCAAAATCGGTGCCATTGCGTAAACCTCGCAAAATAAAAGTGGCGTTATGTTGCTTACATAAGTCAACGGTCAAACCAGTAAACGTTATGATTTCAATTTTGTCATGATCTTTGTAAAGTTTAACAAGTGCGTCAACACGCTTTTGCAGATCAAACACCGGCTGCTTGGTTGAATTTTGTCCAACGGCAACAATAATTTTGTCAAATAAAGGCATGGCTTTAATTACAAGGCTGTGATGGCCTATTGTAAACGGATCAAACGACCCGGGAAAAACTGCTACCTTTTTCATTCCTGTGGTTTGCTGAAAAAACTAAATTCTACGCTGCCGTACTTACGTGTTTCTATATAAAAAGGTTGTCCTTCGAACGAGGTTCTTGACCCGTGCTCTATGATAAGCAGTCCGTTAGGGGCCAAAATCTCATTTTCAATGATGGTATTCAGGAGTTTCAGGTGGTCGGGGTAGTCATAAGGTGGATCACAAAAAATGAGGTCGAACTGCTTCTTGATTTGTTTAATGGCCCGCAAACACTCGTTCTTATATGCTGTATACTGCTTTTCATAACCCAATGTTTTGGCAAATTCGTTGCAAAAAGTAGCCGAGGTATAATGTATGTCAACAGCTGTTACATGCTTTACGCCCCTCGACAAAAATTCAAACCCAATGCTTCCCGTTCCGCAAAATAAGTCAAGTACCGTTAGTTCGGTAAATTCAATTGTATGGTCAAGAATATTGAATAAGGCTGTTTTGGCAAAATCGGTCGTGGGCCGTGCCTTCATTCCCTTAGGGGTGGGAATGGTTCGTCCTTTAAATTTGCCGCTTATTATACGCATGCATCCTGATGAAAAAACGCTGTTTGGTATTTTAGTTCAATGGCATTGCGAATGTCGTTTTCCTCAATAATGACTTGCTCAAAATACTCACGTAAAAGTACCAATGCATCTGAATTTTGACTAACCATGCCGCATATATGCAGTTGACAGGCGGCAGGCTTTAATTCAAACTGTTCGAGGCTGTATAATAAAAAATACAAAATATCTTCAGGCGACTTAAACACAAATTTATTGCACAATAAAAGGTCGGTTTTATCGGCAAGGCATAAGTAAAACAGGCCGTCCTCAAGATCAACGGTCGCAATTGTCTTTTGTTCCGTAAAGCCGATCTTAATAGTATAATCTATCAAAACAGATGCGTAATGTTTTAAAATTATATTCGGATAATTGTGCGTCAGCTTTTCGTAAACGCTATTGTCAACACCGTAAATACACATAACATTGTTACGTGAAATTTTATCGGCAACAATGCGCTGGTTGCTTAGATCAAGGCCCGGTAAAAAATCGTTTACATTGTCGCCATCATACAAGGCTTCGGGAATAAGTACAAAAAACGGTTGCTTGAGCGCACAATAAACCACGTTGTAATTTCGGCCGTGTTCGCTAAATGAATCAAAAAAAACCTGATCGGAATGCTGGTTATATCCTACTTCAAAATTCTTTTCCGATAACAAGGCGTTTTCATCCTTGTTTTTTTCAGCACAAAAAATATGCTGGTTCGAGAGGCTTATAAAAAGGTTTTTCGTTGGCATTTAGGTGGCAAAGATAATGGAAATTTTGAGGATTTTGAGGCTTGTTTCAGAAGAAATAGCCAAGCAAGTGTCTCGTTTGGAGTCAAGAAATCAACAAAACACTTTTTTGAAATTTTACGAGACGTTTTTCGCTTATTTTTAGATTCAATGACCGTTGAAGATATTATAGCAGGTTTATATGAGCAAATGGAACACGAACCCAATGCCGATCAGGAAGCATTGTTTCGATCGCTGGGTCATTACCTGCTTTCTAGGGCACAGCAAAAAGTTTATGTACTTAAGGGATATGCGGGAACCGGAAAAACAACCGTGCTTTCGGCTCTGCAAAAATTTTTAAATAAATATACCTACGATGTTATTTTGCTTGCACCAACCGGAAGAGCGGCAAAAGTAATTACCAGTTATTCGGGTCAGCCTGCCTTTACCATTCACAAAAAAATATATCATTCCGAGGATGCTGAATTTGGTGGCGGAACTTTTTCTTTGGGCGTTAATGCGCATAAAAACACTTTTTTTATTGTGGATGAAGCCGGTATGATAGGCAACGAAAGCATGAGTGTTGGAAGCGGAGATCCAAGGCGTTTACTTGACGATTTGATCGAATATGTTTTTAACGGTCGCAATTGCCATTTAATTTTAAGTGGCGATACGGCACAATTACCTCCTATAGGCACCAACAATAGTTTGGCCTTAGATAGCGAATACCTTGCAAAAAACTATCACAGCGAAGTACATACGTATGAATTATGGAATGTAGTGCGGCAAAAAGAATTGTCGGGTATTTTAGAAAACGCCACCGAATTGCGTCAGATCTTAAAAGAGAAAGAGGTTGATTTAATTCCTGTATTGCATTTTAAC
>JAYUZA010000454.1:0-10080 GCA_043752145.1 Flavobacteriales bacterium | reverse complement strand
TGCTGCAACAAGCACAGCAAGCCAGTTTAAGTGTTTTAAAGATTCTATCAAGTGTTCCATAAGAATGATTTTTTATTTGAATAAATATATAAATTGTTTTTTTCTGACCGCAAACTTTTTATTATGCAATACGCGCCAATTTCCTTCTGAACAAAACAACAGAGATGCTGATTAATACCAGGCAATAAACGGCTAAAACCCCCAACTTAATGGCAAAATATCCGAAAGACACATCCCGATAAAACAGGTCAAAAAAACCTTCGCTCGACCAATAATTAATCGTTAACATACTAAATTTTTGCATCAATGGAGGCATAATAAATGCCGGTATCATGCTACCACCCAACAGCGACATCAATAAAACAACAATAGTCGACAGCGATTCAATTTGCTTACGGCTCTCGGCAATTCCCGCCAGCAATATACCGAACGAAGCACAGGTTGCCGCGGTAATTAAAATAAGAAGCGCTAATTCTAACGGACGTTGAAAAATAGGGAAGTCAAAAACCAAATAACAAAACACCATGGTCATGGTCAATTGCATAAAAGCAATAATAATAGAGGAGAAAAATTTAGCGAACATAAAATCCAGCGGGCGAATAGGTGAAATTAAAATCCTTCTTAAAGTTCCTTTTTCTTTTTCTTCTATAATACCGGCACCCATTCCCGCAACTGAAAATAAAAGTGTCATTAGTGCTGTTCCCGCAATGGCCTGAATAGCTCCCGGGTTAATTCCGCTCTCGGGTTTTAACACCCTTGTTTTTAATCCCGACTCCTGCATTTGTGCAAAATCAATGTCCTGAAGCGATGCAAAATTATCATCAAAGGCTACTTTGTCGGAATCACCAAAGTCAGGAAAATCTTCTTTTATTTTACTGTAAACAATTTCTTTCATGCCGCCATTGTCGCCCATAAGCTGGAATCCTAGTGATGGTTTTAGCATGGAATTTTCAACCTCTTTAGAACCGTCAAGTATCAGCGTGAATTCTGTTTTTTTGGTTTCCTTATTTTTGTAAATGATCACACCACCATCCAACTTTCCTTTGTAAACCATATCGACCAGTTCGGCTGAATCGGGTACAGTTGTAACAATGTATGATTTATTGCTGTCAAGATCGGTGATGGTTTTGGCCGATGAATTATCCTTTACATGATCGGCAACACCAATTTCAAATTCGCTCATGCCACGGTCATCACCACCGGTCGTACCACCAAACACGAACATGAATAAAGAAGTTAATCCTATTGGTAAAGCGAATGTAAGTACCACGGCTTTTTTATCGTTAAAAAAAAGTCTTAGGTTATTAAATATTAAGGTTCTCATACTTTAATCGCGTAAATTTTTACCGGTAAGTTTTAAAAATATGGTTTCCAAGTCAACTTCCTTTTTTTCAATATGAGTAATTTCGGCTGCACATTCATTGAACAAACTAACGATATCTTTCAGATCATTTTTAAAACTAATGGTGGGGATCGTAATTAAGTTGTTTTCAATAGATACTTCGTTAGCTGTTTTCAGTTTTAAAAATTTTTCATGTACATTTCCCAGCTCACCTTCGTAAGCGACCAAAATTTTATCTGGAACATTGATGTTATTTTTAATTTCTGCAAAGGTTCCGGTCTCAACTATTTTTCCGTTATCAATGATGCCGATCTTATCAGAAAACTTTTCGGCCTCCTCCATATAATGCGTGGTATACAAAATGGTTTTTCCTTGTTTTTTAAGTTCCTGAATAAACTCATAAATATTGTTACGGCTTTGGGGATCGATGCCCACCGTTGGCTCATCCATTAAAATTAATTCAGGCTCGTGTAATAAAGCAGCAGCAATATTAATTCTGCGTTTCATACCACCCGAATAGGTTTTTATTTTTTCGTCCTTGCGCTCGAATAAACCAAAACGCTCAAGAATATATTTCCCTTTCTCAGCAATTTGATCCTTACCAACATGATTTAGTTTACCCCAAAATTGCAAGTTTTCCCACGCAGTCAGTTCCTCGTACAATGCGATTTCCTGTGGCACTACACCCAATAATTTTTTTGTATCGGCCGAACGGCCTGTTGTGCTTAACCCGTTAATTTCAACTGTACCGCTATCAGGCTTCAAAAGCTGTGCAATAATATTGATGGAAGTAGATTTTCCTGCTCCGTTGGGACCAAGCAAACTATAGAATTCGCCTTTGGCAATGGCCAAATTAAAATCGCGCAATACATGATTGCCGCCAAATGATTTGTTTACTCCGTTAACGTTTAACATGAATAACAAATGTAGGATTTAATAAATACCTATGAAGTGTGAAAATAAATAAAAAGACCGGCTAAATAAAAACCGCGCCTCTGCATGAACAAAAAGAAGTTATATTATTTGATCACCAACGGCAAACTAACAAGCCCTTCGTTAGAAGAAGCTGTAACCGTATAATTTCCCGGTTGAAGATGATTTTCAAGGTCGAGTCCAACCAAATTGGTGGGTTGGTCAACCACGTATATCTTTGAGAAATATTCGTTGCCTTTTTGGTCTTTCAATACGATCAAAATTTCATCGCAGCAAAGGCCCGAAAAATCTTTTTCGTCAAGAGAAATAGGAGAAACCCCCGGTTCAAACGCATTGTGGTTCTTTACAACTACAATGTTTGAATACGCATGAAGTCCGTCAGCATATTCCTTTTTCAAACGGTAATATGAAACACCTTGAATAGGATTAAAATCCGACTCTAAAAAACTTTCTTTTGAATTTGAAGCACCAATTGAACTAATGGTCATGATCTCGCCCCATAATTCACCGTCTTTAGAACGCTCAACCGTATAGGATACAACGTTTTTCTCGGCAACCGATTCCCACTTAAGGTCAACCTTGCTAACACCGGGCTTTGCATCAAAATTAATGGTTGGAATACTGTTTGTAGCATTACTGTTCATAAACAATAAGCATAACGAAATAAAAGAAAGCGTTCTCATCATGGCTGTTCGATTTGAATGCTAAAATAATAAAGTATTCCAATATTTTAACGTTTTAGCCCTCGGACTTATGATATTATAGACGAAAGCCTTGATTTTAAAGACAAATCATATGATTTAGTGAGTTAATTAGTGTTTATAGATATTTGCTACTAATCTCTGCGTAGACGTTCTTGTTAATTTAAATTCGTTGAGAGCCTTATAATTAAGATAGTTAGACGCTCAATTTTAGTTCCGCGCCAGTATATTTAATACCTTTATATGACAATCGATCTTTTATGCCACAGCAAAAAAAAGAAGTTAAGCGGGTAACCACCCACGTTCTGCACGAAATGAAGGCGCATGGACAAAAAATATCCATGCTTACGGCATACGATTTCTCCATGGCCAAAATTATTGATGAAGCAGGAATTGATGTTATCCTTGTTGGTGACAGCGCTTCAAATGTAATGGCGGGACATGAAACAACATTGCCCATTACTCTCGATCAAATGATCTATCATGCATCATCTGTTGTGAGAGCGATCAACCGTTGTCTGGTAGTGGTTGATCTTCCTTTTGGAACCTATCAGGGAAATTCCAAGGAAGCTTTGAATTCAGCCATTCGTATTATGAAGGAATCGGGTGCGCACGCAGTGAAATTGGAAGGCGGAAGCGAAATTAAAGACAGTGTTGAACGTATTTTAACGGCCGGTATTCCGGTTATGGGTCATCTTGGATTAACTCCACAAAGCATTTATAAATTCGGAACCTATACAGTACGGGCTACTGAGGATGATGAAGCAAAACTATTGCTGGAAAATGCCAAACTCCTGGAAGCCTCGGGCTGTTTCGCTATCGTTTTGGAAAAAATTCCCGCCTCGCTTGCAACTAAAGTGGCTAGTGAAATTAAAATTCCGGTTATTGGGATCGGTGCCGGTGGCGGAGTGGACGGACAGGTTTTGGTCATGCATGATATGTTGGGAATTACCAACGAATTTAATCCGCGTTTTTTAAGACGGTATTCCAATTTGTACGAAGAAATTAAAGGTGCTGTTGAGAATTATGTTGCCGATGTAAAATCAAAAGATTTTCCCAATGCGAACGAGCAGTATTAGATCTAAAACCCTGACGGGCACAAGGACGCTTTTAAAAAACACTTGTAAAGGGAGTTAGATATGAGACGTGAGAAAAACGAAGCCAGGATCCCCGGATTTGACAAAACAATTGAGGTTATTTACGAAGACAATCATCTTATAGCGGTAAATAAAAAACCGGGCCAAATTACCCAGGGTGATAAAACGGGTGATACACCTTTGCCTGATCTTATTAAAGACTATTTAAAAGAAAAATACGATAAACCGGGCAATGTTTTTTGCGGGGTTATTCACCGCTTAGACCGACCCGTAAGCGGTATTTGTTTGTTTGCCAAAACAAGTAAAGCGTTGGCACGTATGAATGAAATTTTTCACGATCGCAACGTACAAAAAATTTATTGGGCTGTTATTAAGAATAAACCGGCACAACATCAGCAAACCCTTATACATTATCTTGTAAAGAACGAAGCCAACAATAAGGCAAAAGCGCATAACCACGAAGTAAACGGATCAAAACGTGCCGAACTGGAATATAAATTACTTACGTCAAGCGATAAGTTTTATTTACTGGAGGTGTATCCGCATACAGGCCGCCACCACCAAATTCGTGTGCAATTGGCAAGTATCGGTTGTCCCATTAAAGGGGATCTTAAATATGGTTTCGACAGGTCAAATACAGGTGGAAGCATTCACCTGCACGCGCGAAAATTGATTTTTGAGCATCCTGTTACCAACGAAAAAATGACACTTGTAGCACCGGTTCCGGAAGAAAATTTATGGAAATTTTTTGAAAAGACGAATGAATAAAGGATGCAACAAAACGGAGAAATATGCGTTTAAGCATAATATGTATTAAATAATGCAAATAGAGAGAACCATATTTTTTTTACTCACGCTGTTTTTTGCGGCAGGTAATTCACAGGCTCAATTTGAGCTGAATTATTTTTTTGTAAATCAACAAAACCAAAACATTGTATTAAGCTGGGAAGTAAAACAGGCCAGTATCTGCAATGGCATAGAAATTGAACGTTCTTCCGACAGTGTGAATTATATGTTTATTGGTGAAGTTGAAGGAATTTGCGGCTCCGGTGCAGGAGATCAAAAATTTGAATTTACAGATATCAGTCCTGTACCATTTAAAAAAAATTACTACCGTTTGGTAGCCGGTTCCGGAGAATCCTTTTATCAAAGTCTCTTTTATAGCTACGTTGAGGAATCTTTTTTTATGGTCCCAAACCCTATAACCCTTTCCGACATGGTTTATTTTGAGCCAAATCAAACGTTCATCGTCACTTTTTATGAAATAAGCGGTCAAGTCATTATGACAACCAGCGTTTCACAAACTTCGGTCATGCTTGGGGATATGCTTAGCGAAATTCCAAATGGCCCGTTTTTACTGCATGTTCGGGCTCAAAACGGCAATTATGAAACAAAAAAACTGATTGGGGTCAAATAATTCGTAAAACCCCCACCGATCTGTCCAATAATTTTTTTCTTAAATCTGTCTAAAATGTTTGGATAATTCAACCAAAAAGACGTAATTTAGTTAAATCAGAAGAAACGAATTAGCTAAACACAGAACGAAAAAATGATCGCAACCGAATTAAGTATTCACGAGTCACTACAAAAGTTTTTTGGATTTAATAAATTTAAAGGCCATCAAGAAGCCATTGTTAAAAATGTGTTGGCAGGCCATCATTCCTTTGTAATTATGCCAACCGGTGGGGGTAAATCACTTTGCTACCAGTTACCCGCTTTAATGATGGAAGGGACAGCTATTATTGTATCGCCCCTTATTGCTTTAATGAAAAATCAGGTCGACAGTATTCGTAACTACGGAAGCGAAGACGGTGTTGCGCATTTCTTGAACTCATCGCTTAACAAAGCGGAAATAGCACAGGTTAAGAAAGATATTATTGACGGGAAAACAAAACTATTATACGTTGCTCCCGAATCGTTGAATAAATTAGAGAACATTGATTTTTTAAATACTATTAAAGTTTCCTTTTTCGCCATTGATGAAGCACACTGTATTTCGGAATGGGGACATGATTTTCGTCCCGAGTACCGCAGGCTTCGCCCGATGTTCGATCGCATAGGAAATGTGCCTATTATGGCTCTTACTGCAACAGCCACACCTAAAGTGCAAGCCGATGTGCAAAAGAACTTAGGCATGATGGATGCAACACTTTACAAGGCATCATTCAACCGCGGTAATTTATTTTATGAAGTTCAGGCCAAACAAGATGTTGTAAAACAAATTGTACGTTATATAAAAGGCAAACCGGGTAAATGTGGTATTGTTTATTGCTTAAGCCGTAAAAAGGTTGAAGAAATAAGTGAAGTATTGCGTGTGAATGGTATTAAAGCTTTGGGTTATCATGCCGGTATGGATTCTAACACACGCGCAAAACATCAGGATATGTTCTTAATGGAAGACGTTGATGTAATTGTGGCCACCATTGCTTTTGGAATGGGAATTGATAAGCCCGATGTGCGTTTTGTGATCCACCACGACATTCCAAAAAGTTTGGAAGGATATTACCAGGAAACCGGCCGCGCTGGTCGTGACGGTGGCGAAGGACATTGCCTTGCTTTCTATTCGTATAAAGACATTGAGAAGTTAGAAAAATTCCTGCACGGTAAACCTGTTTCCGAAATGGAAATTGGTCGCCAGCTATTGCACGAAACGGTCGGATTTGCTGAAACAAGTTTGTGCCGCAGAAAATATTTACTGTATTATTTTGGCGAAGAGTTTGACGAAACAGGATGCGACCAAAAGTGCGATAACTGTAAAAATCCACGCGAGAAATTCAACGGAATGGAAGAAGTTGAATTATTGCTTGAAGCAGTTTTAGAAACAAAAGAAAAACACAAAGGAAAATATTTGATCAGTTTATTGGTTGGTGAAATAACATCAGAAGTAAAAACCTATAAACACGATAAACTAGAGGTTTTTGGCAAGGGGAACGAACGTAGCGATAAATTCTGGGGAGCATGTATCCGCCAGTCGGTAGTTGCAGGATTCTTACGCAAAGAAATTGAAAGTTACGGAACCTTATTCATCACACAACGCGGAAGAGATTTCCTTGAGAAACCGTATCCGTTCGATCTGTTGAAAGAACATAATTACGAAGGTGATAGCGATGACGATGATGATATCATCACAAATGAACAAGGTGGCGGTGTAGCGGCTGATGAAAAGCTGTTTACCATGTTGAAGGATTTGCGCAGGCAAATTGCCAAACAAAAAAAGGTTCCTCCGTTCGTGGTTTTTCAAGATCCTACATTAGAGGATATGGCCATTCATTATCCTATCTCACTCGAGGAATTAAAAAATATTTCAGGAGTTGGCGCGGGAAAAGCCGAAAGATTTGGGCAAGAATTTGTTTCGCTCATCAAATCTTATGTTGAAGAACATGATATTGAAAGACCCGATGATTTTGTAGTAAAATCAATCGTCAATAAATCGGGAATGAAGGTTCATATCATACAAGCCATTGACCGTAAAATGCCATTGGACACATTTGCCGAATCAAAACGCTTAACGTTTAACGAATTATTGACCGAGATCGATACGATGGTTTCAACCGGCACACGATTAAATATTAATTATTTTATAAACGATTATTTAGATAAGGAAAATCAAGACGAAATTTTTGAGTATTTCCGCGAAGCCGAAGACGATAGTTTGGAGGGAGCCTTAAAAGAATTTAGCGGAACCTATACCGATGAGGAATTACGTTTGGTAAGGATCAAATTCTATAATGAATTAGGGAATTAGTAAATAACCCGTTCTTAATATTTCAATGATACTATGCGTTATAGAATAAAACTTACGCTATTGCTTTTGATTATAGTCCGGAGTGGTTTTGCTCAAGGTCCTGTTTGGATTACTTATGATTCTAGCAATTCAGGTTTACCTGAAAATTATGTCCCCTCTATTGCAATTGACAATTTTAACAATAAATGGTTTGGAACTGTTTATAGTGGGGTTGCTAAATTTGATAATACAAGTTGGAATGTTTTTAATAGCTCAAATTCCGGTCTTGCCGCCCATAATGTGCAATGTATTTACATTGATAGCTTAAATAATAAGTGGTTTGGATCAGGATGGCTCGGTTATATTTCCAAGTTTAATGATTTTACTTGGACCGTATACGATTCAGCTAGTTCAGGCGGGATTCTAGTTAATTATGTTGGAACGAATGATATAATAGTTGATAAAAATGGTGACTTATTGATTGGGACCACCATGATGGGAGTAAAATCTTTTAATGGAACAGTTTGGTCCAATGTTGCTCTTGGAACGTTATGGTATTATCTTTTTGACCTTGCAAAGGACGAGAATAATAATCTGTGGGTCGGATACGGAGGATCTTCTGGGAATGGAGGATCAACATGGTATGATGGATCAACATATTCTAATTACACGACAAGTAATTCTCCTATTTGTTCTGACGAAATAAAATCAATTGCTGTTGAAACAAATGGCACCGTTTGGATGGCTTCGAGATATGATGGGATTTCTAAATTTAATGGAAGCACATGGACAAATTATTCGACTGTAGATATCGGATTACCTGATGATGCTTTTAATGAAGTCATAATTGATCAGAACAACATAAAATGGTTTGCAACGCCTGCTAATGGCCTTTTAAAATTTAATGATACGAGTTGGACCAATTATAATATTTCAAATTCCTTAATACCCGGAAACGATTTATTATCACTGGCAATTGACCCGAACAATAATTTATGGGTGGGAACTCTTAGTCACGGTGTTGGAGTTTTCAATGAAAATGGGGTTGTTTTGTCAGTTGGAGAAACCAGATCGAACGAAATAATTACTAGCTGTAATCCAAATCCCTTTACCGATAATTTTACCATCCTCTCAAAAGCAAATGGGTCAAAAACCGTAACAATATTTGCTGCCGATGGAAAAATCATCTTCTCGCATACATTTGCGAATGAAACGGAAATGAAGATCAATACCAATAAATGGGATCGCGGAATCTATTTTGTGCGGATCGCAATGGAAAACTCTTCTTCGACACACAAAATAGTCAAATAATAAGGGTGGTTCTCCGCTTAGGGGCTTCTTTATATATTATTTTACATAAAATTTCAGATGTCCGATGTCGGACATCTGAAGTCTTTCCTCTATCTTTAAGGTAGAATGAAGTACACCCGCATGCCCATCGAAATTGAATCGCCCGAGCAAATGGGTTACGATAATGTGCGGTATAATTTAACCGAAAGTTCGGTTAGCGATCAGATTTTGCAAACACTAGACATCAGTATTTCAAATTTAAGATTAGCCTATTCCGATCACAGCGGTATTCCCGAATTGCGAAGTTTGCTTGCCGCGCCACATAAACTAACCCCCGAAGATATTTTGATTACTCAAGGCGCTGCATCCGCTTTGTTTATTGTTGCAACATCGCTTTTAAGTAAAGAAGATCATATTTTAGTGATGCATCCCAATTACGCCACTAACATTGAAACACCAAAAGCCATTGGTTGTGAAATTGATTACATCAAACTTAAATTCGAGAATAAATTTCGTCCCGACATTGAAAAGATCAAATCCCAAATAAAACCCAATACCAAATTAATAAGTATTACCACGCCTCACAATCCAACAGGAATGACATTAACCGAAGAGGAATTAATGCAGTTCGTTGAATTAGCCGAACAACACAATTGTTATTTGTTGGTTGATGAAACGTATCGTGAACTGGCGTTTAATGCACCAACAACATTGGCAGCTTGTTTGTCATCAAAGGTAATTTCGGTTTCATCGCTCTCAAAGGCATATGGTTTACCGGGATTACGCGTTGGTTGGCTTGTTACCAAAAATCAAAAGCTACAGGAATTATTTTTAGCGGCTAAAGAACAAATATTTGTTACCAATTCAATTTTGGACGAAACAATTGCCTTTAAATTTTTACAAAAGCAGGATAGTTTTTTGCCGCACATTAAAGAACGCAACGCGCAGCATTTTGAAATAGTAAAAAAGTTCATGAAGACCGAAAAACGTTTG
>JAYUZA010000453.1:0-10097 GCA_043752145.1 Flavobacteriales bacterium | reverse complement strand
GGAACAGTTGTAACTGAATGCATTTTTACAGAAGCAGAAGATTTTTTTGACGGTTTGGCCAAAGTTCAAACGTATGAAGATGGTGTTACCAAAAAAGGAACCTATATTTTACAGCATAAGCATATAGACTGGTATGATGAAATTGCAGACGCTAAGAGTGATAATTCAAGTAATTCCAACAGTGGAAACCAATCAAAAGCAAAAGCAGGTTCAGATAAGAAAACAATTAAAAACACCAGTAAAAATCAATTGTATGTAAAAGCAGGTAGTTCTACGTCCCGTTTAAATGGCGGTAGTTCTAGTTCTTTTTCCTGTAAGGATGCCATCTATTATTGCAATGACGATGGAAAGGGAAATCATACAATAAAAGGCGCACTAATTTCAGGTGCTAATGAAGATTGTGGTAAAACTATAACGGCAGTAGGCGGAAATTGACCACAGTAAAAGTTAGAAAACTATTTGAAGCAAAAGGAATGTGGCCAAACCATTAAACTATCAGATTATTGGTAGCTCACAGCTATTTTCTAAAAAATTGCACTTATTTTTATTCTTTTCATGTTTAAATACGGGCTCATCAGCAATGATGGGCCCTTTTTTTGTCCATTCCTGAAGAAATTTGGCTGTTCCTGAAATTACCCTTGTTAAATGCCGGGTTGCTATTAATTTTAGGATGAGGGTGTAGCCGAGTCAAGAATCAGTTAGTAGGTTAATTGTCCACTAGTGGCTTAGCAATGATTTCCAATTTAAGAAGAAAAAGGATGAAAAATATTTTTACAATAACATTGGTGCTATTTTCTTTTATGGCTGTTTCACAGGAGTACGAAAAGGAATACGGACCTACCAATGGTTATTACCTTATAAAAAAGGATGGAAAATGGGGTTATTTGAATGACAAAAGAAAAGTAGTTATTCCTATTCAATACGATGACGCTTTTGAATTCAATACCAATCATTATGCAATTGTAGGTATAAATGGCAAGTATGGCTTGATTATTAATTCAGGCACGGTTGTTTTGCCCATTGAGTTTGACGCTGTTTATCCAATAAAGGATGAAGTTTATATATTTAAGACGAAGAAAGGAAAGCTTTTTGGTCTTTATAATGGAATTGCAAGCCCTGAAGAAATTTTAACTCCGCAATTTGAGGAAATTGATCAATTCAATAGTGCGGGAGTGGTAATAGTTAAAAAGGGGAAATATTATGGAGCTATAAATAAGGATGGAGAAACCGTTTTAGAAATTAAGTACCCAAAAATATTTCCTTATTCGAACGGTTATGCTTATTATCAAATTTTAGATGCAAATGGGAAAAAGAAATATGGATTCGTTGATGAAATAGGTCAGCCTTCAAAAAAGACGTACGATCACGTTAGGGAATTTACCGCAAAGGGAGTAGCAATTGTTAAACTTGATGGTAAATATGGTATTGCGGGCGGTTTGGATCATCTAAATACTGAGATTAAATTTGATGGAATAAATGATTTTGTGGGCGACACTTCTTTAGCATTACTAAATGCTAAATTTGTTTTAACTGACAAGTATGGTGAATTCAAACCATACATTGGAAAAATTGATTGGGATACCGTAATTACTGCCATGAAAGGTGAGGGATTAACACCAGTGAAAAAATTTAAAAAGTATGGTTATATTAATGATGCAGGCGATATAATTATTCCATGTGCATTTGACACCTACACTAAGTTTGAAAATGGATTGGCATTAATAAAATTGAATGAGAAATTTGGTTTAATAAACACGAATAGTCAATTTGTTGGTAAAGCCGAATTTGAAGCAGTGAACGGTTGGAAAAACGGAGTTTACAATGTAAAGAAGGATGGAGTATGGGGTACTATAGATAAATCTGGGAAATTTAAGAAAACATTAACCGCTGAAGAATTGGCTGCTCAAGAATCAGAAGAAGATTTAATTGGAAATATTCAAGGCGCATATAATAAAATGCAGGAAGAAGAGGCAAAGAGAAATGAAGTGGTGTATGTTGCGCCCAAAGATTTAATTGAATTAGCGTTTACCGAAGCTAAAAAAGTTGGAACTACTGAAAAATTATTTGATTTAACAAAAGTTGACACGCTGTTTTTTACGAATGAAGATAAGCAATTGGCGTTTATTAAAGAAGGTGAAAAATTTGCAACGGTAAATGGGTATCTCGAAAAGTATAATACCGATGAAACTCCGGCTAAAGGAGGATTCTTAATGACTAAAATAGTAAAGGAAAATGGAAAATATAAAGCGGTGACTTCAAGAACCACTGTATCAAGAGAAAAATTTGATGTTTATTCAAAAGGATTTATTATGAATTCTTTTGTCAAAGACAAAAATGGTTATATGTCTTGCTCGCCTAATGAATTAGATTTTTTCGACTCTGAAGGTAGCATGGAAAAATCTTATTCTCATAGCACGCATATTTTGGTTTCCGCTACCGCTATTCCTGGAACAAATAAATATGTTGTTTTAGGAGTTCGAGGTGTTGCAAAAAAGGACAGTTATAATGAAAAAAGAGGACAGGTTTTCGGAATTAGCATTTTTGATAAAGATTTGGAGAAATTTTCGGATTTTGTAGAAATTCGTGACATGTATAATGAAAGATGGTATATAAATTCATTATCAACAAAGGTGGCAATAACTCCAGATAAAGAAATTTTAATTTCATTCAAAAGAGTTGATGCCAATAGTAAGAGAAGTGATGGGTTTGGTGATGATCAACATATTTCCAAATTGGATCTGGATAAATTAGTTGATGAAGGTAAAATCGAATATTTATGGCATGTGCAGTTTGAAAGTTTTTGCATTCGAAATTTGGAAATTACTTCTGATGGAACAATGAAGGGATTATTGTTTCTCCCGGGTTATGATGAATTGGCATCGATCACGGCAAATACAAATGCCAAAACAAAAACAGAATTTACTAATTCTATTAAATGTAAGAAAACGGTTAAAGGTTCTGATCAGATTTCACAAACAACTGAGGGCGGTTACCCATTAAAAAATGGAAAATGGATAACTGTTGGACAAGGAGAAATAGATTATGGGTATGGCAATACTATCGTTTTATGCTATTATGATTCCGACATGTCTTTAATTCGCCAATATCGAATTCCAAATAAGTTTAATGATTTTCATCTGAAAGAATTAAAATCCGATTTTCGTCTCAATTCGCAATTTGGTTATTTCGGACAGGATCAAGATGGCGCAAGTGCATTTGGTGGAATAACGGGGTTAAAACGTCCAAATATGAATAATAACTCTAAGGATTTTCATGAGATGAATTTTGAGAACTGTGTTTATCAAATTATTCCAGGTGATACTGAAAATGAAATTTATGTCATGACTGCTTATTCAATTCTGAAGATTGATCTTACAAAATTCGCAGAATGTAAATTAAAAGGGAAAATACCTGATTACAGCAGTTCATCGGATGATTCAAGTAGCGATGATGATAATAGCTCAGACAACTCTTCAACAAGTACAAACTCAGCAAATGCAACCAATACTACAAAAGCAAATACAACAACAAAGGTTTCTACAAAGTGTAAAATACTAAACGATCTTAAACCCGATCAAGTGAGTAAATACAATGATGTAAGGTTGGTTTTTGATAATAGCCAAATCGTTTCTAAAAGTCTTTCAAGAGGCCAATCAATGGAAGTTGATTGTGATGATGTGGTTGTTCATGCTGGTGTGTTGGGAAGTACCGATAGTAAAAAAGTTAGAAAACTATTTGAAACAAAAGGTAAATGCGGTGAAACAATAAAACTATCAGATTATTGGTAGTTTACAAGTCATTTTCTGCAATTTTCAAATGTTTTGAAAAAATTAAGTAGACCATTTTAACTATAAAAATTTAAATTATGATTCATTTACAAAAAGCATTTGTGCTGCTATCTTTTTTTTGTAGCACATTATTACTGAACGCCCAAACTTCAACTGAAAAATGGGACCAGTATAGTGAAATTGCGTTCGCTAATATTGAAAACAAGAAGTTCGTAGATAAAATACTTATAAATGAGAAGGGTTTCTCAGCACATAGTGCGGTTATCGAGAACATAGTTAAGAAAGCTAAGGATTCGAAAACGTATTTAATAAGGGTAAAAAAGAAAGGAAAATTTGGATGGGCAAATGTTTCAGGTGAATTAATAATCCCCATTGAATACGATGGTGGTACTTTTGGTTTAATGCCTAACGGACTAATTTGTGCAATAAAGCGCGAAAAATGGGGCTGTATTGATTTCAAAAATACCATCATTGTACCGTTTATATACGATAACATTTTACCCTTTAAAGATGGTTATAGCCAGGTTACTTCAAATGGTAAAATGGGATTTGTAAATACTGCTGGAGTAGAAATAATTAAACCGGTTTATGATAAGATTGAGCCTTTTTTAAATGGTGCAGCGGTAGTTATGAAAGATAATAAATATGGTTTTATTAATACTAAAGGCACGATTCTGGGAGACATTTCCTATGATGGTGCTTTTAGCTTTGATGAGCATAAGTTTGGTTACATTAAGATAGGTACAAAATATGGAGTAATTGATTCTACAGGAAAGCTTTTATTTTCTGATGAATTTCAAGAAGTAATAATGGCTTTGAATAGCGAATTGTTCAAAGTTAGAAAAAACTTCAGTTATGGAGTAATGACTAAGACAGGGAAACTGGTTATCGATTATAAATATATGTCGGTTTTTAAACCAAGACCTGATGGTAACGGAAGTGTCAGTAACGTATCGGAAATAATTTTAAGAGTTCGTTGCGGAGCACTGTGGGGTTTTGTGAAAGGAGATGGCACAATTGTTAGTGAATGTGTTTTCTCAAATGCTGAAGAGGTTTATATGGGACAGGCTCAAGTTGAGATGCATGCAGATGCCGTAACCAAAAAAGGAACGTATTATTTTGATAAGAAAAGATTTCAAGTGGATGTTGAAGTTCCGGATCCGGTGGTGGTTGAACCCCCAAGTAATTCCCATGGTGGAAATAGCTCTAATGTGAAAGCCGAAAAAACACTTAAAAATACGGGAAAGGATATATTGTATTACAAAGCAGGAACCTTTACTTCGAGTCTAGGTGGAGGAAATTCCACGTCTGTCCCCTGCCGTCAAGCTATTTATTATGTAAATGATGATGGAAATGGACATCATACAGTGAAAGGCTCACTTATTTCAGGTGAAAATGAAGATTGCGGTCAAACAGTAACTGCAGTTGGAGGAAATTAGCCTGAATTCATGCTTAAGCATCGTATTTCTGACTCGAATCGTGACTAAATAACGATTTTTGAGTTCAAATAAAGACTTTTGACCAAAGGAAAATTAGGAATTTAGCTTAATTTAGCTGCATGCAATTTCGTTTGGTTCTACTGATTTTAGTCTTGTTGATGGCAGGCGGATCTTGCTATTCCCAAACCCAACGCAAAGTTGCCTTGCTTAATATGAATGCCTATAATCTTGAAGCAAATAATTCACGATTTCAGGCATGCGTAAATTTGCTTAAGCTTGCGGGAGTCCCCTTTGATACCACTTCTTTTATTGATACCGCTATTAATTATCCGGTTATACTTACCGGTTCGCGCATAATCGATACTGCCTTGACCATTCCGCAAAAAATGCAATTGCAAAACTACGTAAGTAACGGAGGCGTTTTAATTTCATCATCATTACGTGACGCAAGTCTTTTCCCCTTGTTCGGCATTAATGTATCTGATTCGGATAATAATTTATATTTTATTAATTGGAATACCGGAGCTGCTCCTCAGTATTTTGACCTGGTAAACGATTCACTGGAAAAAACAGTAGCCCTTGCCGATACCGATCAAACAAATTATTTTTCCCGCGCTTATACCTTATCCACCGGACAATCGCTGGGTAATTATGAAGATGGGAGATGTGCCCTCGTAAAAAACAATTTTGGCCTGGGAAAAACATATTTATTTGGCCCCGATTTCAGAGACATTATATTACGCAGCGAATTAAACATGGATCTTGAAGCACAACGTACCTATTCAAACGGATTTGAACCAAGTAAAGATGTATTTGTATTTATTGTGCGAAATATAATTCGCAACAGTATTCCTAATTCGGTTTATAAATACACAAGTCCCGATAACTCTTCCTCTGTTTTACTAATTACCCACGATGTGGACAGTAAAACGAGCCTCGATTCCATGTATTATTTTTATGAATACGAAGCTTCGAAAGGAATAAGCGCGCAGTATAATATCACAACACGATACATTGCCGATGAATGGATGTCAGCTTACTATACCGGTTCCGAACCAAAAGTTGATTCATTACTTTATTTCGGACAGGTATTGGCATCGCATTCGGTTGGGCATTTTCCCGATTATGCCGATGATAGTATTTTTCATTATGGTTCTTTAGGAAATACAACAGTATCTTATACTCCCGGATATTTCTCAGGCATTACTACCGGTGGAACGGTTTTAGGCGAACTTGAAGTTTCAAAGGAGATGATTGAAAGCACCTATGGTGTAAACGTTAGAAGTTACAGGTCCGGCCATTTATGTTTTCCCGATTCATTGGGTATGGGACTTCAGGCCTTGAACTATGAATTTAATTCTACCAATTCGGCTAATGATGTTTTGACCGGATTCCCTTTTTACAATTATGATCGTAAATCATTTTCCGGTAATCCAAGTTCAGTACTGGAAATTCCAATGACTATTTCTGATGTATTTAAAGATAATCCGATAGCTGATACGAACTATTTTTTAAAAGTTACGATTTGGATTGAAGACATAGCAAAGTACGATCAAAACAATTCACCCGTTACTTTATTAATCCATCCCAACCGTGGTTATAAACTTAATGCCATGAAGGACCTTTTAGATAGTTTACCACCCAACATGCACATATATCCCTTTCAACTGTATGGTGAGTATTGGCGTAAGCGCGATTCGCTGGTCTTTCATACCGAGTTAAGCAACGACACTTTATATGTGAGAATGGATAATGCCTATGATTCCCGTCAATCATTTGTAATTGATCATGGTGGAATGAGCGTAATTCGCTTTTTTGATATGAATGGAAATGAGATCACGTTTTACTCGCAACCATATTCAGCATCGCAGCGTTTGTATTACAGCCAACCTTGGACGATCGATGTGGCCGATAATCAAACCGAAAATTTCAATTTTAATCTTTATCCCAACCCTACGAACGGAACGCTTACAATTGCAAATCAAATGTCATACAAGGACGCAATTATTGAAATTAGCGATATAAGCGGAAAAACAGTGTATACCTCAGGATTGGGAGTGGCAAAAATTAGTCATTTACAATTTTCTGATTTTGCAAACGATTCCGGTATATTTTTTGTGAGCGTAAGTAGCGCAAGTAAACGCACGGTTAAAAAAGTTATTTACATTAAAAATTGATCCCATGACCAATTCATCCTTAAAAATAATAATAGTTGAAGATGAGTTTCCTATTGCCATGGATACCGAACTTAAGCTTAATGCAAAAGGGTATACCGTGTTGGGCATTGCCAAGGATTTTGCCGAACTCATGGAATTGATGGCCGAAGACACCCCCGATATTATTTTATTGGACATTAATTTAGGCGAGGGTGGAAGCGGAATTGACATCGCAAAAAAATTGAAAAAAATTATTTCGGTGCCCTTCGTGTTTCTTTCTGCTTATAGTAATCCCGATATTGTAACCGAGGCTTTAACGACCGAACCGTTTGGTTATTTAGTTAAACCTTATAAAATTGAAGACCTTGATATAGCTATTAAACTGGCGCGTTCGCAATGGTTAAATAAACTATCGGTTACCAATATAAGTACCGAGCATAAAGTGGACGAAGCCTTATACGTTCAAAGCGGAAGCAAGTTGGTGCGTATAGAAGTAAAGGATATTTTGTTTTTACAGGCCCTGGATAATTATTCGATCATTCAAACAGCCAAAGGCAAAACGGTCGTGAGCTCATATTTGTCGCAGCTGGCCGAAAATTTTTCTACAAACAAAGATTTTTTTCAGGTACACCGTTCGTATGTTGTTAATTTGAAAAACATACAAAGCATTGATGGAAACACAGCCTATACCGATAAGTTTGAAGTTCCTATAAGTCGTGCTAACAAGGCCGATCTCATGAGCCGTTTAAAACTGGTTTAGCCTTACTTACGATCGCACTTAATTTTTACGATCAAATTCTCCGGTAACAGCCATATTTTTAATTTTGAAGAATTTTTCAAGTTTTGTCTCTATGTATCGGGCCGATTCCGCATCAGGAAGTGTTTTGATCAGCTTTAAACTTCTGTTATTCTTATCCATCATTTTTAGCCGGTAAGTAATAGAAGTAGAACCGTTTTTGCCACGGGTTATTACCTCGGTAAAATAAAGTTGTAAAACATTTTCTTTAGCAATTGTTTTATTGTTAAAGTTAGGAATGGGTCCCGATTTTAATTTCAATGTTTCGTTCGTGCAAGTTATTAGCGTTTTGTTTATTAAATTCGATACCCCTAAATAAAATATGAATAGGCCCACACCAGCATGTATTAAACTAAAGTACCAGATCTCGGCAGGCATGTTTGACATCATATATATAAGTATGACGTTCCATATTAAAGCGAACACAATGAATACGATTCCCATGACGCGATTCCATTTAAATTCTATCTGTAGTTCCCCGAAATTTTCGGTAATAATAAAATTTTTAGGAACAGGTATTAATTGTTCTTCAGGTGTCATTAGGTTAGATTTTTGTTCTATCAAAAATAGCCTAAATTTTTACATGAAACACCTTTCGCCTCAATTAAATGTATTAAAATCAGCTGCTTATAGGCTTGTTGAAAAGTCCGTTTACCTCAATTTCATTACCGGTCACCTCAAATAAGCAGCTGTTGACCAAGTAAATTATCTTATCCGTTTTTAGTGACTTAGTTTCGATTCATACAATTTAAAAACCAAAATTAAATACATATGAAAAAAACAAATACAATTAAAAATGTATTAATGCTTTCGGCCTTAACCTTTGTCTTAAGTATGAATACAGATTCTTTTGCTCAAGTTAACCTTGGGAAATTAAAAGATAAGGCTAAGGATAAGGTTGGTGATAAATCAAAAAAATCGGAGACTAATTCTGACACTAACAATAATGGCTCATCATCAGAGGAAAAAGTTTCAAGCGGCCCGGTTGTGAATAACAAAGACCTTGGCTGGTATAAAGTAGACAAGACGACCTGTGTACTTAGCAATGATTATGGATTTGGCTCAATTAAAACAGACTTTACAACAGGCGACAATGCTTTTATTCGCTTTGCTTTTACTAAACCGGTAGGAGAGTTTTTTGCCGAACAAATGGGTATGAGTGATATACCAAGTTCAGGAGATGTAATTGTTGCTATTGGTAAAAGTGTGGACGATGAGGACCCTATTGTAATATATTCAACTACAATTTTTACGAGTCGCTATACAAAAGACAATGTATTAGATTTTACTTTGCAGGCCAATAAGAAATTTTTTGAGGACGTATCAACCAGTCAAGGTGATATTGAACAAAAAATTCCATTCAACTCACGTGGTTCAATGATTTCGGAAGGCATAAAAACGCAATGGGAAGAAAAAATATCAAAATTGGGTTCATCACCGGGCAACTGGGAAGTGTTTTTATTTTTTAAGCCTTGGCAAAGTAGTGACGAAACTCAAATAAAAATGGTTGCCCAAGGTAAATTTAAGTACACATATAATCCCGGCAATGCAAAAGGTCAGTATGTGGCAATGATGAAGCCTAAAAAAGGCGTTCAAGATGATGGCATGACAAGTGATATCCACAAAAAACTTGTCAAACAAATTATTTTTTCAAAAAGTGAAATTCCTAAAACAGGTGCTTCCGAAGCAGCTTTTGCTAATAGCTTTAATTTAGGGGATGATATTTATACCAGGGTTTTTATGGAAAAATCACTTATAAATGAATTAAGGGCTGTAGGTGCCGAAGATTACCACACCAGTTCGGGTAGGGCTCTTGCCATTAAGGTTTATGTTGATGGGAAGTTATTTACCGATATGACTGGAACAGATAAAATTTACAAGGAAAAAGGCGCATATTTTTATTTCTCTCCCATTGATG
>JAYUZA010000452.1:0-4071 GCA_043752145.1 Flavobacteriales bacterium | reverse complement strand
GGGTCAAATTGGTCCGGTTGAATGGATATTAATTGGCATTGGGGTATTATGGTTGGCCGGGGTATTACGTAAGGTAATTTACGTGCCCGTTATCGTAAAAGAAAGTGAACCAAAGGAAAAAGACGAAAAAGAAACCAAAATAGCCGAGAATGTTACTGTTTCAAAACCCTCAAAAAACTCCGGTTCTGACGATTATGTGCCCTTTGAGGAGATAAAAGATTAAATAAAAAGTTAATAAATAATACTTATTTTTAAGACCTGAAATACGCTGTACCTTATGAAATTTAACGTAAAAAACATTTTACCTCACGCGGTAGCCATTGCCCTTTTTTTGACCCTTGTTGTAATTTATTTTCAACCTGTGACCGAGGGGTATAAATTAAGGCAATATGATAATACAACATTTAAAGGGACTTCTAAAGAGATCCGTGATTTTCGTGAAAAATACGGTGAAGAACCTTTATGGACTAATACAGTTTTTGGCGGTATGCCGGCAACTTTAATTTCGGTACGGTACAACAATAACTGGATGAATTATATTGAGCGAGCCATGGAACTTTGGTTACCACATCCGCTCGGCATCATTTTTGTGTGCATGCTTGGATTCTATATTTTATTCCTTTGCTTAAAAGTTGATTCATGGTTGGCCATAGTGGGTGCAATAGCATTTGGCTTTTCAACATACAATTTTCTTATAATTGAAGCCGGTCACAATACAAAAGCTTTGGCTATCGCCTGGATGGCCCCAACCCTTGGCGCAATTATTTATACGTATAGAAATAAATCCCTGTGGGGAGCAACTATGGTCATGTTGTTCATGGCCCTGGAATTACGTTCAAACCATTTACAGGTTACCTATTACTTAATGCTCATCATTATTTTTTACGGAATTTTTGAGTTCGTACAATTTCTGATGCGAAAAGAATTAAAAAAGTTCTTTATTCGTACCGGTTTCGTGCTTGGAGGTATTACAGTTGCCGTCTTACCCAATTATTCAATGCTCAAATCCATCATGGATGTTGCCGGTGAAACAACAAGGGCCCAATCAAAACTTACTATCACCGCTGACGGAAAATCAAATAAAGCCGATAAGACAGGTGGACTTAACCGTTCCTATATTGTTGACTATAGTTATGGGAAAACCGAATCGTTCAATTTATTTGTACCTAACGCGGTAGGGGTAAACGAAGCTATTGGTAATTATGAAGATATAATGGCCGAGATCGAGAACCCGCAGGTTGCTCAGCAAATTGCGCAGTCGGGTTCGTATTGGAGCGATGAAAGTAACGGGGGGCCGAATTATATTGGCGCTGTAGCGATAACCCTTTTTGTTTTAAGTTTTTTATTTATAACTGATATTACCAAATGGGGATTTTTATTGATCAGTATCTTAGCCTTGGGTTTAGCCTGGGGTAAAAATGCACCGGGCCTCACCGATTTTTTCATTGACAATGTTCCGGGGTACGACAAGTTCAGGGCTGTAACCATTATTCTCGTAATTCTTCAGCTAGTCATTCCGCTTTTAGGCATCTGGGGATTGCACTACCTTGTCAAAAATCACGAGCACATAAAAAAGAATATAAAACGTTTTTATATTGTTGGCGGTGGATTTTTAGCATTTGCAATTTTGTTCCTTGTAGTTGGATCTAGCTCATTTGATTTTTTAAGTACACGTGAAAAACAAATGTTTGCCGATACAGCGCTTAAATACGGAAGCAATGTACAGCAAATGCAGTATTTTAATGAAGTTAAAAAAGAACTGGTAGGCGCACGCGCATCGATCTTCAGCAGCGATGGTTTAAGAACCCTTGCGTTTGTTTTTGGTTGTTTGCTGTTCATTTATTTATTCATCATAAGCGTAGTGAACAAATATGTATTGTATAGTGCAATGGGTTTACTCATACTCATTGACCTTTGGACTGTGGATATTCGTTTTTTAAATAACGATGAAGGCGCTAACGGACAAGCATATTTAAGCTGGGTACTTCCCGAAGAACAGGCCATGCCACATTACGCGAGCGATGCCGATTATGTAATATTTGAAACAGAAGTTCGCAAGCAACCACAATTATTGCAATCCATCAGTCAGCTTGAAAATAGTTTTCAAAAACAAAAAGATGCAGATGGAGCAGAAAATGCCGCGCTTACTTTGCAGGAAAGCGACAATATTCGTTTCAGAGAACTTAATTTTGCCACCAATTATCGCGTGTTGGCATTGGAAAGCCAAAATCCGTTCAATGATGGCCGAACAAGTTATTTTCATAAGTCCATAGGAGGTTATACGGGCGCCAAACAAAAACGCATTCAGGAAATTGTTGAATTTCATTATCAAAAAGAAATTAAACGATTGAATCCTGCCTTTCAAACCAATAATTTTGATTCTATTCGCATTGCCTTCTCTAAATTGAATGTTCTCAATATGATGAATACCAAATATGTTGTTATTGGAACAAAAGGTAAAGGTATCATTGGTGTTGGTCCTGATACGATCATTCGTCCTACCGACCAACCAACTGTAATCATGAACGATTACGCGTTTGGAAATGCGTGGTTTGTAAAAAACATAAAGCAGGTTAAAAACGATGATGAAGAAATATTGGCACTTAATAAAACCGATCTACGTACCACTGCTGTAATGCAACCCGAAATGATCTCGAAAATAAGTGCTGCCGCGGGTTCAGGTGAAGGAACAATTGAATTGAAATCGTACAAGCCAAATAAACTGGTTTATGAAGTTGACAGCAAAACAAATAATCTGGCTTTGTTCTCCGAGATCTTTACCCTTAACGGGTGGACTGCAAAACTTGATGGAAAGGAAATTCCAATTGCACGCGCCAATTATTTGATACGTGCAGTTAGTATACCTGCCGGAAAACATTCACTGGAATTTAAATTTGATCTTGCTGCTTATCGCAGCGGAGAAAAAATTTCACTTGCAGGATCGGTTTTGGTACTTGCTTTCCTTATTTTTGGATTATACAACTTTTTTAAAGCGTCAAAAAACGAAGAAGAAGAAACGGTTGTTACACGTAAACAGAAAGCGTAAACTTTGTCTTAACTGACAAAAACGGTATTGTAAAATTAATTCAGGTAAATGGCAAACGTACTCTATACCCATATTTCAACACTTGCCGGTATTACCAACCAATTAAGATCACCTTTGCGTGGTCATGAATTAAACGTATTGCATCAACTCAACAATGCCTGGTTATTTACAAAGAAAGGGATCATTGAAGATTTTGGTTTAATGACCGATCTTCCTTCATTGAATGCCGATGAAACGATCAATTGCAGCAACCAAACAATATTACCGACCTGGTGCGATAGTCATACCCACTTAGTGTATGCTGCAACTCGCGAAAATGAATTTGTTGACCGCATTAATGGCTTAACCTATCAGGAAATTGCAGCCAAAGGTGGAGGAATTTTAAACTCAGCAAAAAAAATTGCCAATGCCTCAAAAGATGAATTAATTGATTCGGCTGTAAATCGATTGCACGAGGTCATGCGTTTAGGCACAGGAGCCATTGAAATAAAAACGGGATACGGCTTAACTGTTGAGCACGAAATAAAAATGTTACATGTTATTGAAGCGTTAAAAAAAGTATCACCCATTCCAGTTAAAACAACTTTATTGGCGGCACATGCGGTTCCTCTGAATTTTAAGAACGATAAAAAAGCATACGTCAATTTAATTGTGAACGAATTGATACCCGAAGCCGGAAAATTAAAACTGGCCGATTATTGTGATGTTTTTTGTGAAGAAAATTATTTTACACATGAGGAAACCATACAAATTCTAGAAGCAGGAAAAAAATACGGAATGAAACCAAAGGTACATGCCAACCAACTAGCACAAAGCGGAGGCGTTCAGGCCGGAATCAACGTTGGTGCCATTAGTGTTGATCATTTAGAATATGTTTTTGATGAAGAAATTAAAGCTCTAAAAAATTCCAATACTATTGCAACCATTTTACCGGGAGCTCAGTTCTTTTTGCAATTGCCTTTTCCTCCTGCCCGAAAAATGCTGAATAACAACATTGCATTAGCTATTGCCAGCGATTACAATCC
>JAYUZA010000451.1:0-10116 GCA_043752145.1 Flavobacteriales bacterium | reverse complement strand
TTCGCGCAGCGGTTAAACGATTATCACTGGGAAAGGAAAGCGTATCAAAGCCAAAAGGATAAACAAATTCAACAGAGGACGTTATTGCTTTTTTAGTTGTGTTTTTTGGATCGGAACAGGAATAAAAAAGATCGCAACACGTGCAAAGCAAAACAAAAAAAAAATATTTACTCAAACGCGAAGGATCTTGATACATTTTCGGATATAGTTCTTGCTAAACTCGGGAAGTCGGTAAAATGGGTCACGTTATCCTCACTCATGTCCAGCGTATCGTTTGTAGTAGTGATGAACTTTGCCACATCAAAATCTAAATTCAGAGTAGTTGTATTACCTGTGGTTATCGAAAACGTTTTAGGTAAAAAAGGTGTGGGATAATAGCATTCATCATCGCCAGGATGGTAGGCAATAAATTGTGATAAAGATCCGGTTCCCGTTCCTGAAAGATCGGCTTTTGCTTCACATTTCATAAAAATATAACCCGTTGCCCATCCCCAATGCATGGTGTTTGCCTGATTATAACTTAGTGCATGACTTGGATCCAGCGTAGTAGGATCTAAATGATTGTTATTGGTATCAACACCAAAAGCAAGCGACATTCCTGTAAAATCGGCAGGTTCCAAATAAGCAGTAAAAGAGGAAAGGCCAAGTTCAAGATCGTATTTAAATGCGTCTTTAACCAATACAGAATCACCGCTTGTTTTTTTTGCGTAAAAATTAGTCAGGAAAAATTTCAGTATTTCAAATTGAACTCGTTGGTTTAATGGATTGTAATAATCGGTGTAAAAAGCAAACGGAGCTCCGTTAAATTTCGGGATCAGGTTTATTTTTAACGTGCCCTTTGTTGAAGGTACTGTAGGTTCTTCCGGCTCAGGCTTATTTTTATTGCGGCACGATGATATAACAATTGTTAAAACAAGGGCAGTGTAAAATGCAGGCTTAAGGAGGTGTTTCATCGCTATAAATATACGCGATTTAGCTTAATTTGTTGCATAAAATTTGACCAACGGTTGAATCCCTATTGCCTAATGCTTATTGGCTTATGCCTCTCCTTGTAACGTTGTTAACATCAGTTCGTTTAATCTTTCACGGGACAGGGTTTTAAATCATGCAAAAAAATAGCCAAGTTCGCAGTTAAATTGTTTAACTATGTCATTATTACTTCAAGTAGCCTTAACCAACGGTAGCGAAGGGTCCGCACCACCTCAGGAAATTTCATTGCTTGACCTTGTCATGAAAGGCGGTGTCATCATGATACCTATTGCAATTCTTTCAATTATTGCAATTTACCTGATCATTGAACGCTTTTTATATTTACGCAAGGCTTCAAAGATCAATGCCCATAACATGATGGTGCTTAAAGATAAACTTAAAAGCGGAAATGTTAAAGATGCGGCCGACATGTGCCGATCGACCAATACTGCCTGGGGACGTATTTTTGGCCACGGTGTAGGCATGGTGGGACATAAAATGGAAGATATTGAAAAACGTGTTGAGGATAGTGCAGCCATTGAAATGAGTAAGATGGAAAGAAACATGACCTACTTAAATCTTATTGCAGGTGTTGCACCTTTGCTTGGATTTATCGGTACAATTGCAGGGGTAATTAAAATATTTTATAAAATTTCCATCACTGCTGATATCAGTATTGGTAATATCTCTGAAGGTCTTTATGAAAAAATGATCACTTCGGCTGCCGGGCTCCTTGTAGGTATTATTGCTTTTGCCGGATATCACATTCTTAATACCATGATCGACCGTTTTGCTGCACGTATACAGGAAAACGCGTTAACTTTCAAATCTACTTTACAAAACGTTGAAGAATAATTTCAGACCTTGAAAATTAAACGCAAACATAAACATGGGGCCGAAGTTCCAACACATGCATTGAATGACATCATGTTTTTTTTGCTATTGTTCTTTTTGATCATTTCGGCTCTTGCAAAACCCGATACGCGTCAGGTTGAAAATCCAAACTCTGATTCTTCTTTGCAGATATCCGAAAAAATGGTGAATCTTACCATTACCGATAACAAAGAATATTATCTCGACAATGTGGCTATAAAAAGCGAAGAGTTAGAAGCAAGCCTTCAAAAAATATCGAAGGAAGATGAAGATGTTGGTGTAAGTATTGCTATTGATAAAAAATTAAAAGTTTCGGATATTGTGGAGATCATGAATTACGGAAAGAAATTTCATTTACGCATGTTCTTAAAAACGACAAAAAAAGTTGATTAATGAAGATCAAACGAAAACATAGAGCAAGTGCCGAGGTGCCAACACATTCGTTGAACGATATTATGTTCTTTCTATTGTTGTTCTTTTTGATCATGGCGGTTTTCAGCAATCCCAATGTATTGAAGCTGCTTACGGCAAAGTCGGCTCATGATAAGGTTAAGAATAATACCGAAAAGAAAACCTATGATCTGCAGGTTACCGTTGACAAAGAAATATTTTATAACGGAACTAAAATGACCGATGAGGAATTGTTGAATATTCTTACGGCAGAAGCAAAAACAGATACCTTGATGTTAGTTGCTATAGATATTAGTCAGGAAGTGGATATTCAAAAATTAGTGGACGTGGTTTCGGTATGTAAAAAGAGCAATGCCAAGTATTATTTGAAGGATCCAAGGGCTAATTAGACATAGGACACAAGACACAAGACGCAAGACACAAGACGCAAGACACAAGAACCGTTTTCTAGGCCCAACCACAAACGCGCTAGCGTTCAACGATTCAAATGAAAAACAATTATTGAAGAGTTAAACCACAACGACAAACCCTTTCAGGAATTTAGTCTCCCGGTTGATAATTTTTTTTCTCAATTTCCTTCTTTCCCTTATATTTAGTCAATGTCAAACAATTTTACCGTTTATCGTTCCTCGGCCGGATCGGGCAAAACCCATACGCTGGTAAAGGAATATATTAAACTGGCAATTTCGGGCGATGATTATGCCAAACGTTTTGCGAAGATCCTTGCCATTACGTTTACCAATAAGGCTTCAGGCGAAATGAAAGAAAGGGTAATTCGTAATTTATACACCCTTAGTTTGGATCCTACGCACAAAGAGTATAGTCAGAAATACGTAGACGAAATTGCTTCTTTTTGTAATCTTAAGGTTGAAGAAGTAAAAAAACGTGCCTCAGTTGTGTTTGCGACAATGTTGCATAATTATCATTTGCTTAAAATTACCACCATTGATAAATTTACGGTTTCGTTGGTATATTCGTTTGCACGTGACCTTCAAATTGATGCCGATCATGAAATAGTGACCGATGTGAATGAAGTAATTGATACGGGAATCGATTTGCTTATTGAGCAATCGGGAAAAGATGAAGCGCTAACGGCCATGTTTGTCGATTTCCTGGGATTTGAAATGGATGAAGGAAACAGGTTCAACGCGAAAAAAGAATTGCGTAAATTCTGTTCCAAAGTAATGAACGAAAAAGGATTTGAAGCGCTTGAAGCATCAAAAGATCATAGTGAACAGCAATACATTGATGCCTGTAAAAAAGCCGCGGTAAAAGTTAATGAGATCGATTCAAAAGTTGGATCTGAGGTAAACACAATAATGGAATTATTAAGTAAAAGCGGTATTGGAGCCGATGATTTTTATTTTAAGGGTTCGGGCAATTACTCATGGCTGAAAAAAGTTCAAAAGGCAGGATTCAGGGAAATTGCAGAAGGTTCACGCATCAACGATTTTATAGCAGATAAAGAAAAACGCTGGCAAAAAAAGTTGTCGGCCGAAAAACAAAGTTCAGTTGATGGAATTGAGAATGAAATAGTGAGTGCTCTTGTTCGTTTATTCGATCTTAAAAAGAAAGAGTTAAGAAATTATATTATTCATTCGGCTGTTCGAAAAAATGCTTTCTCGATGGCTTTGTTTAAACGTTTGCACGATACCATTACCGAGTATAAAACAAACAATTCAATTATTCTTCTTTCCGAATTCACCCAGTTGGTCTCTAACATTGTTGCCGATGAACCGGCACCGTTTATTTATGAAAGGCTTGGCGAAAGGGTAAAAAATATTTTTGTCGATGAGTTCCAGGACACTTCAACTTTACAATTCTCCAATCTCGTTCCGTTAATGGAAAATTCATTGGCTACAAACGATTTTGTAATGTTGGTGGGTGATGCCAAGCAATCTATTTACCGCTGGCGAAACGGAAATGTTGAACAGTTTGTTTCTTTACCAAAATTACCACAAACGACTTTAAACAATCATCCGCACAGGCAAAATGTGTTTACGGGCCAGTATGCTGAAAAAAATTTACCGGTAAATTACCGTTCGCTTCAATCAGTAATAGAATTCAATAATCTTTTTTTCGAATCCTACATTCATCATCCTGATTATGCTTCCGAAACACTTTTGTCGGCCTACAAAGACCTTAAACAGGAATTTTTACCTCTAAAAAAAGGTGGATACGTGGAGTTTCAAATCGGGTATAAGCAAAAAAACACTAGACCTGAGGAGAATGAAGACAATGAAAGCGAAGAGGAAATAAATGAACGAATTGATTTCACGCTCAATTCAATTGAAACATCGGTGAAGAATGGATATAATTATCGTGACATTGCCATTCTTATTCGTTCGCACAAAGAAGGTGAAAAAGTAGTGGAGGGATTGCGCAAGAAAAACGTTCCCGTTGTTTCCAATCAGGCGCTTAGTTTGCAGCACTCGCTCGAGATCAAAAGCATTGTTTCGCTTTTGGCATGTTTGCAAAAAAACGCTTCGCCTACACACATCAAGTTTTTTGCTCTTTCGTACGCACGTTTTTTGGACTCTTTCGTAAAATTCGAAGCTGAAATTTCTAAAGTATCGCACGAAATAAAATTGAATGAAGTGTTTCAATTGTTTGGGATAAAATTCAATTTAGCCATTTTTGAAACACTCAATCTTTTTGAAAAATTGCATTATATAGCCGTGTGTTTAAAAATGCCGCAAAACAATGCTTTTCTTGCAGCTTTTTTTGAATTAATATTTGAATTTTACCGAAAAAACGGTTCCAACACTTTGTTATTCCTACATTGGTGGGATTCAAAAAGCGATTCATTTAAACTGCAAACCGGACAAAACTCAAACAGTGTAAAAGTTGTTACGATCCATAAATCAAAAGGCTTGCAGTATCCGGTGGTTATTTTGCCCTATGTAAAAGCGTCAATTCGTAATTCAGAAGATTATTTTTGGGAGTATAATGTGCCGGGTTATTCCATAAAACCATTGCCCGTACCGTTTGGCAGCGCCCTTAAAGGTACCGAATGGCAGGAGCAAAACGATCTGGAAAAACGTAGATCAGCTTTTGACACACTCAATGTCTTTTATGTGGCGTTTACACGTGCCGAAGAACAACTTTTTTGTTTTACCGAATTTTCGCAGTCAGGCATTGATAAAAATCCATTTGCTATCGCTCTAAATCAAATGGGTTGGGAGTTTCCGGCAACTAAATTTACTTTCGGTCAGCCGGTTACGCGGGCATCACAAAGCAATGTTATTTCTAATGAGGGTAGAGAAATGACTATGAGGAACGAAACCGATTTCACTTCGTGGTACAATAAAATTAAGGTGAGTACGTATATGCTCAAAGAAAAGCATAACGACAATGATTTGCGTAGAAAGGGGATCATCATGCATGATTTGGCCGCAAGTGTATTGGCGCAGGAAGATCTGGAAGTGCAAATTCAAAAGCAGGTTTTAAAAGGTGTAATAAGTAAACCTGAAGCGCAGGAAATTTCGCAAGCCATGACCGATTTTTACACCAGCGAGGTTTTTAAAGCATGTAAGTCTAAAAGTATTTCACAGTTAACCGAATTGGAATTGACCGATGGAAAGGGAAATATTATCAGACCCGACAGAGTATTTGTTTTGCCTGATAACGCCTGTATCGTGGTTGATCTTAAGACGGGAGAGCCCGATGATGAGCACCATGAGCAGGTATCACAGTATATGAGAGGTATGACCAATGCGGGCTATACGGCCCGGGAAGGTTGGTTGTATTATTTTAAAACCAAACAGTGGATAAAAGTTCAACATTAAGCCTTATATGGCCAATAAGTTTAGTAATTTGGATAAAATTTAGTTGAGAAATGTTTGATGATATAAAAACTTCCTGGCGTCCATGGCCCATCGTATGTACGGTTTTCATCCTCACATTTACAGCCGTTACCCTATCAACGGTTTTATTTACCAACCTTCGAAATTCTATGGGATGTTATTCTGGCGATTGCAGTTTTATTCAGCGCTTAACTGTAGCCTATCAGCATGGTTTTGATGAAATATCGGCCCTCATACATTTATTGGTCGATATTGTGCTTATGGTGTTGCTGGGAACCTTTACCGAAAAAGTATTGGGAAATTTTCGATTTTTTATTTTGGTTATAACAACACTTTTGGTTTATACCATTATTCACAATCTTTTTAATATGATCGGTCACGGTGCTTCGCCTATTATTTATGCCTTTGTCCCCATTGTTTTTTATTCTTTAACCGAAGGTCGTTTGATCAAAACGCGCAGTGCGTACGATGATCACTTTCGCGAATTACGCAATATCCTGATCGTTGTTGTTTTTTTACTTCCTGTTTTGTTTTCTTTCGTACCAATAAATTTTGATTCTAATTTTAACTGGTTTGATTGCATTATTTACGGAAATTTATTTAACGCTATTGGTTTATTGTGCGGCATTTTTTTTCTCTCGGTTTTCAAATCGCACATCCGTTCAAAATTAAAAACAGTATCGCGTAAAAAGAAATTTGATCGCGATATTCTCGAAAATCAAACGAAATATCTTGCAATTATTGTATTTCCGCTCATTCCATTGGTCGCCTTTTTACTTCGATAGAACATGCAATTCATACTCAAAAAACTGGAAGAGTTAGGTCCCGTTGAACTTTATAAAATGTTGCAATTGCGACACGATGTGTTCGTAATTGAACAAAACTGTATTTATCGCGACATGGATGAAAAAGATCATAATTCGTATCATTTATTAGCCATCGAAGATGAGGAAGTGGTAGCGTGTTGTCGTTTGGTAATGCCCGGTATTTCCTATGAGGAACCGTCAATTGGCAGGGTATGTTCGGTTAAAGCCAAGCGTATGGAAGGCATTGGACTTGACCTTATGACCGAAGCCATGAAGGCCTGCGCAAAGCTATGGCCCGGACAAAAAATAGTTATTTCTGCACAGTCTTATCTCGAAAAATTCTATGCAAAATTTGGTTTTACTGCAGTGGGCAAGGCTTATTTAGAAGACGATATACCGCACATAAAAATGATTGCGCTTAACTGATAGATTTTCCTTACTTTAGGCCTTCATTATTTATCTGTCTTATGAAATCATTAATTCTTATAACCGTTTTAGGCTCAGTTTTACTTACGCAATGTACCAGCAGCAAATCTTCAAGGGGTTCGGGAAACGCTGAAAATGCTCCTGTAATAGAAGCCCCAAGAGTTCCTGTTCCACCCTCACCACCACCAATTCCGATGGTGTTTACGTATGAGGCAAATTCACGTACAGTGGATTTTCAGGACATGGATGGTTCGGTTAACCCCGCAACCGATTTTTTTGATTTCGCCAATGGTAAATGGATAAAAAACACACCAATACCCGGAACCGAATCAAGTTGGGGAAAATTCAATATTTTATCCGACAACAATAACAAAGTGCTGAAGGAAATTCTTGAATCAACCGCGAAACAAAAAAATGAGCCGGGAACAATTAGTCAGTTAATTGGTGATTTCTATTATACCATCATGGATTCTGTTAAGCGCGATGCCGAAGGAATTAAGCCGATACAGGGAGAGTTAGATGCTATTAATGCTATAAGGGATAAAAAAGAACTGGCCCGATACGTTGGCCATTTACATCGTTTTGGTGCAGGTGCATTTTTTGGAACAATGGTTGAACAGGATTTGAAAGATAATTCACGAATGGCGCTATATGTTGCACAAGGCGGTTTGTCGCTTCCGTCAAATGAATATTATACGAAGAAAGATACGGCTTCCGAAGCAATTAAAAAAGCTTACCGCGAACATGTAAAAACAATGTTCGGTTTTATTAACATGAAACCGGCCGAAGCAGATATTGCTTCACAACATGTTTATGCAATTGAAGCAATTTTGGCCGACTCAAGTATTACGCCTCTCGAGGAACGCGATATTCAATCGCAATACAATAAAAAGACCTGGACCGAATTAAAAAAAATGACACCTTCGTTTAACTGGGACGCTTATTCAAAAGAAATTGGTTTGGCAAATCCGGTTGCCGATCTTATCGTATCGGTTCCAAAAGCCACACGCTCATTGGAAAAAGTAATTACAACCAAGTCGTTACCCGAAATAAAAAATTATTTACGTTGGAAAGTTTTAATGGCTGCAGGAAATAAGCTGTCGCTTAAAATGGAGAAACAACAATTTGCTTTTTTTGCCACAACACTTCGCGGAGCAAAACAAATGAAACCTATGTGGAAGCGTGCCATTGCTGCCATTGGAGGTTCATCGGTAAACGAAGCTCTGGGTCATGCATTTGTTGACAAAACATTTAGTCCCGAAGCCAAGAAAAAAGTAAATGAAATGGTGGACAATATTTTTGCCGCATTCAAACAACGTTTGGATACCTTAGAATGGATGAGTCCTGATACAAGAAAAAAAGCGCATTTAAAACTTTCGACCTTCATTCGTAAACTCGGTTATCCCGATACGTGGACCGATTATTCGAAACTGAAAATTAACCGCACTTCGTTCCTGCAAAATGTAATGGCTGCCGAGGAGTTCAATCATTTGGATAATTTAAGTAAATTGAGCAAGCCAATTGACAAAGGTGAATGGCAAATGCCTCCGCACATTGTAAATGCATATTACAATCCTTTATGGAACGAGATCGTTTTCCCTGCGGGAATTATGCAACCACCATTCTTTGATGTTACGAAAGAGGATGCGGTGAACTATGCGCGCATGGGAGCTGTTATCGGTCACGAATTAACGCACGGTTTTGATGATCAGGGAGCGCAGTTTGATGAGACAGGAAGTTTAGTGAATTGGTGGTTGTCCGATGATCTGAAAAATTTCCAGGAGCGTACACAAAAATTGATCGATTGTTTTAATTCGTACGAAGCTTTGCCTGGCATATTTGTAAACGGTGCATTAACCATTGGTGAAAATATTGCCGATTTAGGCGGATTAAAGATCGCTTATTATGCGTATGAAAGATCATTGCAAAACAAAACACGCGAGAACATAAACGGCTTTACACCTGAGCAACGCTTTTTTGTGGCTTACGGACAAATTTGGTGTACAAAATATACCGATAAAGCGCTCAAAAATCAGATCTATACCAATGTGCATGCACCGGGAAAATACCGTGTGATCGGACCTTTAAGCAATATGAAAGAGTTTTTCAAAGCTTTCAATGTAAAAGAAGGTGATAAGATGCGCATATCTGAAGAAAAGATGGCAAAGATCTGGTAAGCGAAATAAAAAATGAATATGCGTAATTTTTTTGTTGCCCTATTTGTTTTGCTCTCTTTTTCTCTCTTAGGAAATAAAATCCCTGTCGATACTTCGGGCAATGCCATGGATGATATTAATGCCATTAAAAAGGCCATTACATTCTGGAATGATGCCATCAATCACCGCAGTTTAGAAGAGCTAAAATCAATTTATGCCGATGAAGTGCAGTATTACCTTGTAAAACGTTCGGCCACCGATTGTATTAAATCAAAAATAAACTGGTTGAATAAGCGCCCGAAGTTCACGCAAAAGATCAAGAATATTTCGGTTTATACCATTGGCAATGTAAACGAACGCCCCGATATTATTGCCGAATTCAAAAAGGAATGTTTTGACGGTGTTTCTACCAACGAGTATGATGGATTACTTGTTTTTCGCAAGGTGGACAACGATTGGAAGCTGATCAAGGAATCGGATATTACAACTGAGGTTAAACGATATTATAATTCTCCTCTGATTAATCTTGCTATGGGCGAATATAATTTTGTACGCGAATATTTTAAATATAGTAAAAATGCGAAGTTAGACACAACCGAATTGCTTTCGTATAAATACACACTTAAGTTGAAAATCTCTACTGCAACTCCTCCTTTTACAATTTCTGGT
>JAYUZA010000450.1:0-4078 GCA_043752145.1 Flavobacteriales bacterium | reverse complement strand
CGTGTTCAATGGCCCGAAGAATGGCATCCATCGGGAAAATACATTTTTTGTTATGTGGAGAAAGATGAATATGTAAAGGAAAAAGGACATAAACGCGCACCGGTTGACGCAACCCCGGGTTATGGAGCATACTGCGATCTTTGGTTGGTAACGCGCGATGGAAAACAAGCATGGAAACTAACCGATGTTCCCAATGCATACAGCAGCGGAATTATTCACAGTTCGGTTTCAAGTGACGGTACCATGTTTGCCTGGTCGGAAAGAATTGCAGCACCAAAATTCACCAGTAAAAATCTTGCAGCGGGAGCTTATGTTTTTCGTGTTGCCGATTTCTTTCTCGACTCAGTTCCGCATTTTAGTAATATCCGCACCTTTAAACCGGGAAATGTTTTAGCGTGTAACGAACTGGAAGGAATTTCGAACGATAAAACAACACTTTCGTTCTACAGTACATTTGAATCAAAACATTTATTCAGAACACCCATTTACACATTGAACATGATAACCGGTGAAATAAAAAAACTGACCGAGAATAGTTTTGCTCAGGCCCCAACATATACACCAGATGGAACAAAGTTCGTGTATATGACAGGCGATGGCTGTGATATGTTTCCCTTCCAAGTACAGGGGGCAGACTGGTGGCTTATGAATACAGATGGCAGCAATAAACAACGACTAACGTTCATGAACAAACGCGATCATAAGCATTCAGTCAATAAATATCGTTTATGCGGATCAATTTCATTCATGTCGAACAATTCGTTTTTGGGAGGAGTTATGACCAAGCCGCTTGGGTTGACTGGATATACAGTGAAAGTTACTTTTAAATAAAGAAAAAAGAATAAATAGGAAAGTTGAAATCAGAAATCAGAAAATTTTACAGTTAGTAGTAGAAATGTTTTTGATTTCCTATTTCTGATCTCTGATTTTTTACACGGTTTCTTGTCTTGAATTAAACCCTAATTCCCATCACACACACATCCCTTCGACTATAATTTGTTTGTGAAGGAGGCTCAGGGCAGGCTGACTCGTACGCGAAAAAATCACACTAGACCCTAATTCCCATTACGCACACATCGTCAATCTGCTCAATAGGTCCTTTCCACTCATCAAAATTGGTGAGGATCACATTTTTTTGATTGGCCATGGTTTCATGATTGTGTTTCAGCAATAATTCTTTAAAACGCATTTTTTTGAATTTTTTGGCGTCTTTTCCGCCAAACTGGTCGGCATAACCATCGCTGAAAACATACACGCAATCGCCTTTGGATAATTTTAGTTTATGTAATTTGAAATTATAATCGGTTTTATAACTGCTGGCAACCGATTTTTTATCAGGCGGAATTTCTACAAGTGTTAATGCGCTGTCTTTTGAATCGGGTGCCACATAAGGAGCGAGATCGGGATTTGATGGATTTTTGGTAATGATCCATAACGGATTAAATGCTCCCGAAAAAAATAAGGTATTGGAATCTCTTTCAAATAAGCAAATGGCCATTTCCATTCCGTCATTCGCACCGTCTTCGTGGTTGTGTTGATGCAACGTTGCACGTACCGAAAGATCCAGCTCACGCAATATTTGTTCAGGGCTGGTAATTCGGTTTTCGTGTACGATTTTGTTTAGTTGATTAATGCCGATCACCGACATTAAAGCACCTGGAACTCCATGTCCCGTACAATCAACTACCGTGAACAGGGTACGGTTTTGAGATAATTTTTCAAACCAGTAAAAATCGCCACTTACAATATCCTTGGGTTTAAAAACAATAAAACTTTCGTTAAAATGTTGGTTTACGTCTTTGATCGAGGGCAGTAAAGAGCGCTGAATGCGCAAGGCATAATTAATACTATCGGTAATTTCCTTGCTTTTTTCCTCGACAATTAATTTTTGGTGAAAAATTTCATCTTTATGATGCTTTAAGGCCTTATTCAAGTCGTTGAGTTTTGTATTGGCTCTGCGGCTCATGGTGTAGCTACGATAAATAAAGAATAAAGCAACAACCGCAAAGGCAATGGCAATGGAAACAATAATGATGAATTTATTTTGTGACGCAATTTTTTCAGATTTTAACAAACCCTCCTGTTTCTCAATTTCAATTTCACGCTGACGTAAACTTATTTGCTGATTGGCACTGTCAATTAATACATCTTTTTCTGTTAATTGCAGGTCTTTTTCATCTAAGTTTTTGTTCGCTTTGTTCAATTGATTTTTGGTATTGTATAATTGCTTGCTGTTCTTATCGGCCAACGCTTTTTCGGATTCAAGCTTTGTTTCAGCTTCTGCCAGCATTTTATTCCATTGAATTTCATTCTTTGCACTTAATTTCGATAACTCAGGTGTTGGTTTCAATCCCTGACCTTCGATCAATTCCTTGTTGTACTCAAACGATATTTTATCGTTCAATGAAATAAGGTTGATCATGCTTTGGTTATAAGGAAAATTTTCGCCCACGATTAAGATGGGTTTTCCTTTAACAGCCATAATAGCCTCGCTCATGGTCAACCCTTCTGACGCGTTTAAATATATAAGTCCGGCAGTAATTGATTTAGCTGCATTAAACGAGGTATAGTAAACAAGTTTAATTCTGCGTTTTTTGAAAAGTGGTTTTTTATCGAAGAAAGGAATTAAATTATTATAAAGGGCTGAATCGTTTACTATACCAATGGTAAACATGTCTTTTCGGCTATTGGGTTCAGGCCAGGTAATGAAATGTTCTTTGGTAAAATCGCGAATAAAATTCTCACGTGTTTTTTCCTGCGATGAAGCAAGTTGTGGAAATACCAGAAATCCAAAAAGTAGGTATGTAATGAGTTTTTGCATTTTTTTACAGGGCGTAAAGTTATCAAACTAAGCTTAAGTGAGATACTAAACCGGGATAATTTTGCTGACTTTAGTAGGCACTTAAAAGCCTTGCTGGATAAGGGTTTTAGCGATTTTTAAGCATTTTTTCAGTGTGCGAAATATTAACCAAAGGTTAAATTTCACATCTTACAGCGTCATAATAGTATAGATTTTGTGTATGTTTAAACCATCTTTTAAACATTAAACCATGGCTTTAAATCACATGTATAATGAGAATTATATTCTTGCATGCAAGGTTACATCGGTTGATAGTCCTACTTCTTATTCAACAGCATTGTTTACAAAAAAGCACATTTATGTAGTTGCCATGCATTCAATAATGGAAAACAAAGCAGTTGTGGTAAATGGTAAAACGGGGTTTGAACATTTAGCCGAGATCGTTAATGGCTTCACCGATGAGGATGCCATTCATTCCAAAGCTTCATTGGTAACAATGAATTTTGAAGGTATTACCATTGAGGTAGGTCAATTAAAAGATCTTAACGTGAAGACCAGTTTTTTTTCAAAAGGTATTTATATCCTGGAGAACATTGATACGTTTAAAAAATTCAATCGCGGTATTACTGGTGGCGGAAAAGAATTGTATGTAAAACTTACCGATTTTTACAAAGATTTTAAACCGATGAATTGGTAATTTAGCTCGTTCATAATTTATCCTTATTTGGATATCTCAACGCTCATGCGTTTCCGATCCAAAAATCTCGTGTTTACTTTTTTTTGACTTCGAAATAATAGTTTTGCACCCAATAAATTATAAATTCTTTTTTTTCAGGATCCCAATTTAGCATCGTAGTGCGAATTTCATCAGAATATTTATTATACCAGTGTTCTTTTTTTTCATCATTTATAAATTCATTCAGTGCTGAATCCCATTTTTGTTTGAGATAAGATAGTTGATTATTATTTTTGTCATAGGTATACGTCTCTTTAGAGTCATTTATAAACCGTTTTGTTGAGTCCAGGATCTCAAATAAGTGGTTAAGTAAATTATTCTTTTTATCGTAGGTAAGGGTTTGCCTCCAACTTCCATCGGTGTAAGACATGTTTTCATAATCCCAATCATAATAAATATCGGTCATAGTGTTGTCAAGCAAGTCATAGGTACATCGATGAATGTAAATTTTCACAAACGTACTGTCTTCTACGTCAAATTTTTCAAGCGAATAGGAGGTCCTTCTGTTTTTGGAATCATATGCAGCAATTCGTTTCTCGGGA
>JAYUZA010000449.1:0-4088 GCA_043752145.1 Flavobacteriales bacterium | reverse complement strand
TAAAATATACTAAAATCACTGTAAAAGAGTTTAAGGAACAACATGAGCGTTTATTGGCGATATATAATGGTTTTATCAGTAATGATGTGTCAGTTTTGTGTGAAGGCCCAAAAGACCGAACTCACGCTTATTGAAAAAAAATCAACAACAGTGAGATCATTCACCTCGGTAAAATTAATGATCTCGTATTTGGATAAAGAGGTCAATAAATTAAATGCCGAGGGTTATTTGGGAGCGATATATGATACGCTTTCAACCGGCAAATCAAAATACTCCGCAACCATTATTAAAGGAGATCAATTTAAATGGGGCAATGTTGAAATGAAAGGAAATGCGCATGTAATAGGACCCAAACAGGGAAAATTATTGAACCATCGCGCTTTCCAAAATCTGGCCGAAAAAAATATCATTTATCTGGAGAATCGCGGATATCCGTTTGCATCGGTCAATTTTGATTCGCTTTCAATCACTGATGGTAAAATAAACGGAAAACTGAACGTTGAAAAAGGAAAATTCTACAAGATAGACAGCCTCATTGTTAAAGGTGGAGTAAAACTTCCGAAAATATATTTGCAGCGATATCTCGGTATTAAACCGGGAATGGCATATAGCGAGGCCCTCATTCGCGAAATAGATAAACGCCTTAAAGAGATCGCATTTATTTCTCCCATAAAACCATCGGAAGTTTTGTTCACTCAAAATCAAAGCATGGTTTATGTGTATTTAAAAAAACGAAATGCAAGTTCCTTTAACGGTATTGTAGGAATTTTGCCCGATGCCCGCACAGGTAAAACAACGGTTACAGGTGACGCACGTATTAATTTAAAGAACGCCTTTGGTAAAGCCGAAACCCTTGACCTTAACTGGAGAAAAATTGCCAATAAAACACAAGACTTAAAAATCAATGTAACGCTCCCGTTCTTATTTTCTTCACCCTTTGGTACCGACTTGTTCTTTAAATTGTTTAAGAGGGATACTTCCTTTCTTGAATTGAACCGCACATTTGGATTGACCTGGCAAATGAGCCGTGGGAACTTTTTTCGTATGTTCTATAACCGTTATAATTCCGATATTTTGGCGAAGACGATCTACACCAATACAGGTTCGGCCGGTTTGCAAAATGCCGATGTCGCAATTAATCAATATGGTATTGGTTTTCGTTTCGAAAAACTCGATTATCGTTTAAATCCTCGTAAAGGGATAGCGCTGTCTGTTGATGGAACTGCGGGTATAAAAGAACTTAAACCCAATGCCGCCAACGATGCTACTTTGTATGCAAGCGAACAATTAAAAACCGAATATTATACCGGAAATTTGCTTTTTGAATCATATTTACCTGTGGGAAAAATGTTCGCGTTTAAACTGGCCAATCAATCCAGATTTATTTTAAATCAAAAAATTTACAAAAATGAATTGATGCGTTTGGGTGGTATAAAAAATTTACGGGGATTTGATGAAGAGTCTATCCTCACCAGCGCGTTCAGTGTTTGCACAGCCGAATTCAGGTTCATTTTTGAAGAGAATTCAACCCTTTTCGCGTTTTTTGACCAGGGATGGTACGAAAACTCTGCTGTGGGAACTTATGTAAACGATACGCCCTTTGGTTTTGGTGCCGGTGTTAATTTTCAGGTTAAGGCAGGGGTCTTTACCTTTACATGGGCGCTTGGAAAGCAATTAGATAATCCTATTTTAGTTAAAAACTCGAAGCTTCATTTCGGTTTTATTAACTATTTTTGATTTAGATGAATTTCAAAGTAAATCTATACCTGTTTCTTTTCTTAGCCACCGCATTGTTTGGTGCATTCAGGATATTTACTCCAACTCCGCTTGTTGACTATGTGGCATGTTATACTTCGGTTAAATACAAAAAGGAGATCAATAGTTTGTTATTTGTTGGTGCAAGTCGTCAAAAAATGTATTTAATAAAAAATAATGAATTGGTACGTACTTACGATATATCCACATCAAAATTTGGTTGTGGCCAGGAATTCGCTTCACGAAAAACTCCGTTGGGTTTGCATAAAATATCAAGTAAGATCGGAAAAAATTGTCCCTTAGGAGGCATTATTGTCGGATCAAATTACACCGGTAAGATCGCACCCATTGAAATAAATCCGGTTTCAACGGGCATTGATGAACTTACAACGCGTGCCATAAAACTGGATGGTGCCGAGAACGGATTGAACAAAGGTGGAAAAAATGATTCGCACCGGAGAGAAATTTATATTCATGGTACACCCGAAGAAGGATTGATCGGTACACCCGCTTCGCATGGTTGTATTCGCATGCGTAACAGCGATATTGTTGAGTTGTTTGATATGGTGAAAGAAAATTTTTACGTTTTAATTTTGGAGAACTGATATGGAGGGGATCATTTATTTGGTGGTTGGATTGGTAGCGGGTATCGCTATCGGATATTTGCTTAAGTCAACTAAAGGCGGAGGAAATGTTACGGGAAATATTTCAGGTATGGATGCCGAAAATCATAAGCTCACCATTAATTTACAGAATATTCAAAAACTTTTTGATCAGGCCACAGGTGAACTGGAAAAATTAAAATCAATAAATTCATCACTTACAAGTGAAGTAGGAGAACTAAAGGGTCGCCTTGAAACAAGTCGTGAGGTGTTTACCCAACAAAAGATCAAGATCGATGAGCATGAACGCAACAGTAAATCGCTTATTGATGAATTAAGCACAGCCCGCGAGCAAGTGAAGAATCTTGATAAACGTTTAGTGGAAGTAAAAGCGGATTCGGAAGAGTTTAAAAAGAAATTTACAACTGAGTTCGAACATCTTGCCAATAGGATCCTTGAAGAAAAATCGAATAAATTTACCTTACAAAATAAAGAACAACTTGGTCAATTGCTAACGCCATTTCAGGAACGCATCAAAGACTTTGAAAAGAAAGTGGATGAAGCATACGTAAAAGGAACGAAAGAAAATAGCGAGTTAATGGTGCAGGTTAAACTATTGGCCGAGCTCAATGACCAAATGCGTAACGATGCACAAAATTTGACCAATGCTTTAAAAGGTGACAAGAAGCAACAGGGAAACTGGGGTGAATTAATACTTGATAAAGTATTAGAACGAAGTGGTCTTACCAATGGTGTAGAGTACCAATTACAGTATAGTGCAAATTCGGTTGACGGTTCTAAAATTCAACCCGATGTTGTCATAAAACTTCCGGAGAATAAACATTTGATCATCGATTCAAAAGTTTCGTTGAATGCCTATACCGATTTTGTAAACGAAAATGACGAAGCCCTGCGCGCTGCACATTTAAAAATGCACATCATAAATATTCGTAATCATATAAAAGCATTGAGCGATAAAAGTTATTTTTCGGCCTTGGAATTCAATTCACCTGAATTTGTCCTCTTGTTTGTTCCCATCGAATCGTCATTCAGTACTATTATTCAACACGACCATGAATTATGGAATTTTGCATGGGATAGAAAAATTGTGTTGGTTAGCCCCGCGACTTTATTGGCGACTTTGCGCACAATTGCATCGGTATGGAAACAAGAGAAGCAAAACGCGAATTTCTCGGAAATAGCCCGCCAGGCCGGTGCCATGTACGATAAGTTTGTTGGCTTCCTTGAAGATATGGGTGAAATCGAATCACGTATTTCGCAAACCCAAAAAGCATATGATTCTGCGATCAATAAATTAAAAGATGGTAACGGAAATTTAATTCGTAGCGCAGATAAACTAAAGGAGCTTGGCGCGAAGACCGAGAAAAAATTACCGTCCAAATTTATTGATCAGGGTGAGTAAGCTATATATTATAGCATCTATTGTATTGGGATTAAGTTCTTGCTATATTTCTATAAGTCCCGGTGGTGGCAGAAATCGCGTGCCAAATCAAACTCCGCCCAGACGTTCTGAACCTCAAAAAATTGAGCAGAACAATGAAAAACTGAATGCGCGAATTAAAATTTTTCATGTGAATGCCGACACCAGTCGTATTTATTTTGCTTTGGATACCCGGCCACAGGATTATTTTTTGCTCAACGATAGAAGCAAATATAAAGCCGAGTATACTTTAACGTATGAAATTACCAAGAATGAAAACGGTAAAAAAG
>JAYUZA010000448.1:0-4096 GCA_043752145.1 Flavobacteriales bacterium | reverse complement strand
TCAAAGAGTTAGATTCATCCAAAAATCAAAAACACACTTATATAGTTGCCGATTTTTCCAATACAAATGAAGTGAAGGACCGGGTTATAGAATTTGTTGCGAAGAACGGACCCATAAATATTTTGGTAAACAATACCGGAGGGCCTGCAGCCGGACCGATAGTTGATGCAAAGCCCGAGGAATTTTTGGTCACGTTTAATAATCATTTGGTCAATAATCACAATTTAGTTCAGGCGGTTTTAGAGGGAATGAAAAAATCGGGTTATGGTCGCATCATTAATATTATTTCAACTTCTGTAAAATTGCCATTGCATAATTTAGGGGTATCCAATACTATCAGGGCGGCCGTTGCCAATTGGGCAAAAACGCTTGCCAATGAGGTTGGAAAATTTGGAATTACCGTCAATAACGTCCTACCCGGTGCCACTAATACCGGTCGTTTACAACAAATTGCAGCTTTAAAATCGCAAAAAACCGGGGCAAAAGTAGAGGATGTTTTTAGTCAAATGGCGCTTGAAATTCCCATGGGGCGAATAGGCGAACCACAGGAAATAGCTGCCGCTGTAGGGTTTCTGGCATCTCCAGCCGCATCCTATATAAACGGAATTAACCTTCCGGTTGATGGTGGACGGACCGGAAATTTGTAATTATCAGGTTTATCCGTCAAAAAAGTATACTATTTATCTAAGTTTTTACTAATATTACAATTCATAAAAACCTAATACAATGGCTCGATTTTTAACAAACGAAAAATGGAAGAAATTTGTACCGTATAAAGGTGCAGAAAATCAGTACGCGGTTTCAAACCACGGTCGATTAATAAGTTTTACCGATAAAATTGAAAACGGCAGAATCTTAAAAGGATCTTTTGTTAACGGATTTAAAACCCTAAGTTTTAAATTACTGGTTAAGGGAAAGAAAAAGCATTTTAGGATATTTGTGCACCGTTTAGTGGCCGAACAATTTATTCCCACAAAAAATAAAAATAAAGAGTACGTGCTTCATGCCAACCATAATTTGGGCGATAACAAATTGAAAAATTTGAAATGGGCTACCTATGAGGAGATGGTTGAACACAAAAAGAAAAATCCGGCTATTATTGAGTCGCAAAGAAGATTGGTTGAATTTAACCGTGAACGCCCGGGCGCCAAACTTACCCGTGCAAAAGTTGTTCTTATTAAAGAGCAGATCAATAACCCTAAACGTAAGAGTACATTAAAAGAAATAGCTGAGAAATTTGATATCAGCGAAATGCAATTGTACCGCATTAAGTCGGGTGAGAACTGGAGCCATGTTAAAGTGAAGAGAAAGTAATAACGCCCAAGGCGTTACTTCTTGAAAATTCCCTGCGATACCAGATCTACAATATATACTCGTTTGTCTTTATAAATAGCGGTAATGAATGCATCGGTTATACCGGCTCTAATTACCTGATCTCTGAATGTTTTAGCTTCACCGTACGTTTCAAATTTACCCATCACGAATCGGGTAACGTTGTCATCTAATTTCAATTTCTCAACTTTGTTCATTTTCATCACCGTTGAATAATTGAAATTTTGAGGAAGGTTGTATGCTCCGATCTGAACCCGAAAAACCAAACCCTCGGCTTTACTGTTTGCATACTGATCGTTAAAGCTCACCTTAACGGTTGTGTCTTTTTTTACATCGGTCACAACAACCGGTCTTGTCAAATTTTCCAAACTATCTTTTTGTCGTTTGATCTTTGCGAGGTAGGCTTCGCTATAAAATTGCACATCAATAACCGCTTCCAAGAACTCATTCAGGTCTTTTGACGAAATGGTTCGCAATTGAGGTTCCATTCCGGGTAATTTATATTTAAGCGAAAAATCATTTCCTTCGGGTAATTCGGCAAGGTATTTACCGGTTGATGAGTTGGAACGTTGAATAGCATAATTATTTCCGGTAGTGCTGAAATTAATTTCCAGATCGGCATCAACGGGTTTATCATTTAAGGTTATGGTGCCTGTAATTTGTAAAAGTTTAATTTTTATTCCGGGCAATCCGGGTTCAACAACATAAATATCCTGTTGACCATAACCTCCTGCTTTACCCGATGAGTAATAGCCTTTTTTTCCATTGGCACTTATACTATAATATATGTCTTCACCGGGTGTATTAATAGGATAGCCTAAATTTTTTGGTTTGGTCCATGTAGTATCATTTATTCGTTCGCATAAAAAAATGTCGAAGCCTCCCATGCTTTTATGTCCGCGTGAACATATAATAAGGTATTGTCCGCTGGGATGATAGAACGGAGCGTCATCATCATTTATGGTATTGATGGAATCTCCCGCGTTTACAATTTTGCCCCAGGTTCCATCGGGCAACAAACTGGCGCGGTAAATATCACGTCCGCCTTTTCCACCCGCACGTTCACTTGCGAAGTATGCGGTTTTTCCGTTGGGCGCATATGATATACTTCCTTCCCATGCTTTGGTATTTATATTTCCGGGGATCATGATGGGGTCTTCCCAATCTTTTCCATTCAATTTGGTTTCAAACAAAGTTCCCATATCACCCATCACACTTCTGAACATGGTTAATTTTTGTCCATCATGACTTAGTGAAACGCAGGCATCGTTACCAAGGGTATTAATATTGGTGCTTAATAAAAAAGGTACTTCCCATCCATGATCGTCTCTTGTGGTGTACATGATGTCTTCATAATATTCGCCTTCGCTGGCATTTTTTTTACCGGGTACAAATTGTTTTCCACCTATTGAATGTTCACCGCGGTAAGTAAACACCATTACCGATTCATCAGCCGAGATAAGCGGAACATATTCCGATGCGGGCGAATTGATAGGATCCCCAAGGTTTATGATCTTTACATCTACCGGATGTGCTTTAAGATCTTTACCGTTCTCGCAATTCTTAATATAGAACTTAGCTTCGTCCTTCATGGCCTTGGTTCCTTTTTTGGAAGCCAAAAAATTATTGAACTCCATGATGGCGTTATCGAACAATAAATTGTAATGATAGGCACAGGCCAGGTAAAAAGTATAATCGGTTTTTTTGTACTTATCGTATGGCAGTGCCTGAAGGTGGAGCAGTGCTTTTTCCCATTTATCATTAAAAAATAATTCACAAACACCTATCCGGTAATTGAGGATCTCTTCGTTTGGGTATCGTTCAATTAATTTATGGTATTCGGCATACGCAGCTTTGTAATTTTGAATTTCAAACCAATATTCACCTTCTTCAAAGATGGTCTGATCGGCTTTATTGGCATTCATCCCTTTGTCATCATTTATTACTTGGGCATTTGCAATAGAGCCACTGCCAAGGATAAACAGTATCGGTAATATATAATTAAGGAGATGTTTCGCGTTTAAACTTCGCCTTCTAAAAATTCCAGCCATTTTTTGATATGATTAAGTTTATCCACTATCTCCGAATTTTTCTTTGTGGTGTTCTTTTCTTCCTTTTTATGTTCATCAACTTCAAGTTGCTGAATTTTCAATTTTTCTTTTGCACCCTGAAGGGTATAACCTTCACCTTTTACCAGTTTAAATATTATTTTAATGTTTTCAATATCGGTAGCGGTAAACATGCGATTGCCTTTTTTTGTTTTTGAAGGCTTCAATATATCGAACTCATTTTCCCAAAAGCGAATAAGGGACGTGTTTACACTAAACATGTCGGCCACTTCACCAATTGAATAATAAAGTTTTTGGGTTGGTTTAGGTTTATAAGGCAAGGCTAAATTTTATGCTAAAATAGAAAAAAGGGCAATAATTACCCGATATTTTACCATTAAAAGAAGGGATTCAATGAATATTATGATGTATTTGCCACATTAAGAACATTAAATTGTTGAGGTTATAGTTGGATCCTGTGTAAACCGAGCTTATCAAATCTACAAGTTTGTATCATAAAGCCATGTTCAATCAAGCATTACAAACATATCTCGAAGGATTTTTGTCGCCTGTTCGCGCAAGTCGCATCAAACAAGTTGTAGCACAACGCACCCGACATGTGACCGTTGTTTTGGAAGATATTTGGCAACCGCAAAATGCGAGTGCTGCTATCAGAACATCGGAATGTATGGGGTTGCAGGAAGTGCATGTGATCA
>JAYUZA010000447.1:0-4103 GCA_043752145.1 Flavobacteriales bacterium | reverse complement strand
TTTCACGGGGTTCAAAATTTTGCGCGTTCATGTTTGAAGCAGCAACAAATAATACAAGAATAAATAGGTAGATTTTCTTCATAAGGATAATTTGCAATGAATATAAGGCTTTTTTTGAAATCGCTAACGGTAAATTTGACGAGTGGTTTGATACTCATTAACAAAAAGCAGCCGCAGATTTCGCAGATGCACGCAGATTTCCCGCCCCCTTGGAGCCACTGATTACACGGATTAAATCTGTGCAACCTGAGTAATCTGCATAAATCTGTGGTAAAACTGTGGTTAGAACTGTGTATAGGTAAACGGTACCCTTATGTCGGAAACCCACTGATACATAAACACTACGAGCAGGGTAATGATGAAAACCTGAACTATAGGATGAAGATTTGTATATGCCTTTGTATACCCTTCTTTAATTGCCGTAGGAAGCCAGTGAATTATAAACGCTACCGCAGCAACTACTAATGCAGGCCAAAATAAGGTAATGATGTTCCCCATTATAGCCCAATAAGATTCGCCTAGCGCTACAACGGGACCCGTTGTAGCGGCACCACCTTGCGCAAAAAAGTTACCAAAAATCTGGTCCATCACATCCTGCGATTTCTTCGGATCCTGCACAATGAAAAATATACGCGTGAACGTGATAAAGTTAAACGTGATGAACACTTTCCAAAAATGCACCATGAAATTATTTTTATTCTCATAAGGACTAACGCGTTTCCAATATTTGTAAACCACTAATCCTACTCCGTTCAAAGCGCCCCACTTCAAAAAATTAACGCTGGGTCCGTGCCACAATCCACCAATGATCATTGTAATTAATAAATTAATATCGGTCGTGATAAATCGTTTGAAACTTGTAAAATAATAAGCGATGCACCATAACACGGCAGCGGTGCAAACAAATACAATGGCCAGCCAATACAATTTTGTGAAGGCGATGATGAAAAGACATATGACCCCAATTAAAATATAGGAACCAACGCTTCCCCGTTTATTTCCTCCTAATGGTATATACAAATAATCTTTCAACCAACTGCTTAACGACATATGCCACCTTCGCCAAAAATCGGCAACGTTAACTGCTTTGTAAGGCGAATTAAAATTCTGATGCAAGCGAAAACCCATGAGCATTCCTAAACCAATGGCAATATCGGTATACCCGCTAAAATCGGCATAAATGAACATGCTGTACGCCCACATAGCCAGTAAATTTTCGAAACCGGTGTGTTGTATAGGTTCAATTAAAATTTGATCAATGAAAGCGAGTTTAATAAAATCGGCAATGATAATTTTTTTGATAAGCCCTTTCATGATCATGAACGTGGCCCAGGATGTTTCCTGTTTGGTTATATCATACGGACGATAAATTTGAGGAATAAAATCAATGGCGCGCACAATAGGACCCATCAACAATTGCGGGAAGAACGAAACAAAGAACGCGAAATCAATGAAACGTTTTACGGGTTGTAATTGTCCGCGGTAAATATCAACCGCATAACTAATGCTTTGGAACGTATAGAACGAGATTCCGACAGGCACCAATAGATCATCAATACCAATTACTTTTCCGCTGAATAACTGCAATTGCCATTCGGCAAAAATATTGGTAAAAACAAAGTCGGTGCCGATAATTTGATTGAGCGTAGCGACAAAAAATGCTCCGTATTTAAAATAAGAAAGTAAAGCTAAATTCGAAAAAATGGAAAACACCAATAAACCGAGTCGCTTTCGTTTGTTTTGTTGTTTATGAATGAGATTTCCGAGAATAAAATCAAAAACAGTAGTATAAAGTAGAAGAACGAAGAAGAGTCCGCTGATCTTGTAAAAGAAAAAAATACTGGCTAAGAAAAGGAATGAGTTTCGAAGCAAATGTTTTTTATAGATGAACGCATAAACGGTGTATACACACGCAAAGAACATCCAAAAATACATTTCATTAAAAACAAGGGGGAAGGGATAACCCGAAAAAATGTCAGCGATTCTCTCCATTCTACTCTATCGGTTTGTGGCTTTTACCAATCGGCTGAATTCGTACTCGTCAAGATATTTTAAGAATGCTTCGTAAAAAAGATCGCCCTGGATCAAGTAACCAGCGCGGGAGAAGTGAATGCGTAATTTATCCATCATTTCATCCTTGTACCATTTTTGTGAAGAACCAAATCCACCCATTACCGAAAACCAATCCCAAACACCGGCATCGTATTTTTTTGCGATTCTATAAATTGATTCACGCAATACAGGAACGTTCTCATTGGGACGTTTTTTCATGAACGCATCGTTGGGCACGGTGAAAAGAAAAGCGCAGTATGGATTGATAGCTCTTACCTTATCTACCATGGCCGAATATTTTCGTTCAAAATCCTCAGGTTTAAATTCATCCACATTGGCTTCGTTGGTACCAATGGAAATAATAAACATATCGGGTTTTGATTGTTTAAGGTGTTGATCGAATAATTGGCAACGTTCATATTTTGTAAAACCTGCACCATTCACACCAATGGTATTGTAAACAAAACCCGGTTCATCTATCAACAATTCCATTCCGTAAAAACGCAGATCGTTGGCTTCGTTCAACACTTTTACAAATCGTACACTTACTGTATCAACCGGTTGTTTTAACATGAATTCGGTATAACCACCTGCTTCGTCAACGCGTGAACTTTGTAAATTATTCACGTCTTCCCAATCTACTCTATACGTTTTTACATTTGTATTGTGATAAACACGGATCTTATTGCTGAAATAACGCTGATCGGCTTTGGTTGAGAAAACCATCATGTTGGAAATGGAATCGGATGTTACAGCCGCAATTCCCATCATTCCTAATTCACTTGTATCTTTGGTTAGCGTATTAAAAATGCCTTTCCACTCACCTATTGCCTTGAACTTATAATTGGTGGGGCCATTCGTTTCACATACGGTATAAGGAAAAACCCAACCGCGCGATCCTTTTAAACCCGGACCAAATTCCTGAATATATTTCCTGAACTGATTAGTGTACATATCGGCTTGGATGTGTGAGCCGCCAATGTGATAAACAAAAAGTTCTTTTCCATCATAATTAGTCAAACTATCGAACTTCTCATAAAAACGTTGAAAATTTTTACTTTCCTTATTGGGGAAATCGAAACGATTTGCTGAAAAGTGAATGTATTTATACTTGCGAACTACCGAGCTGTCGACAATACCAATTATACTGTCCTTCATTGGCCCGTCATCGCCTTGCGAGCAGGCAGGTGTTGCCATCATCAGCAAAAAAATAAAACTAAAATATTTATTTAAATTCCTGTTCACAGTTCTTTTGTCTTTTTTAAGTACTTGTTATATTCAAAGATAAACGCTTCGTAAAACATTTCAGCTACAAATTTTGCACCACCCGGTGTGAAATGCGTATAATCGGGACCTGCCAGATCCTTTTCCACCCAGGTTAGCATCGAGTTTTCTCCTCCCATAGCGGCATAAATATCCCAATACGCAGCACCTGCTTTATACGTTGCCGATTTTAACATATTTATGTAAGCGGGCAACAAGGAATAGGTTTTCCATTCACCATCGATCTTTCCCGACATGTCGCTTGGACCTATCACAACAATGGCGCAACCGGGACGCAAACGTTTTAAAGCTGCCAACTGACTCGAGAAATAATTACAAATAGTACGTGCCTGAGCAGAGTCTTTGAGATAGGGAACGGCATTTCCACCGAACTGCATGATGAACAGATCAACACCTAATTGGTCGTAAAATAATTTCAAATGACTCATATCGCCAGTGGTCACGAAAGTTCCAGAAGAACCACGCATGGCTATATTATCAACACCAATACCGTATGCTCCATCCAGTACGAAACAATAAAAATCGGGGCTATCTTTACCCTTGAAAACGTATTTCAAATTTTCAGGCGTATCGGAAAAGGTTAATTCAAACGCGTGTGTTGCTCCATCATACTTCAGGGTATCGGTATGGATCAGCTCATCATTGTTGTACACATTTACCAAAACAGGTACTCTGCAATTTCCATAATAGATCTTAACTCTGTTAAATGTTTGCGCTGTTCCGTAAGCTGATTTTGACTTACCTATTACTACTGTCGCTTCAACCTC
>JAYUZA010000446.1:0-4106 GCA_043752145.1 Flavobacteriales bacterium | reverse complement strand
TTTAATTTGCCTTTGGTAAACGAGTATGCACGCGAATATTTACAGGTGAAAAAAATAAATTATGTGCAGGCAGATCTTGTTAAAATAGCAAAAGTCCAGGCTGAACGAATTAGCAGGCAAACGCAAAAAATGGTCATTTGCGATACCGATCTTCAGGTAATAAAAATTTGGTCAATGGTAAAATACAATACGGTTGATGATCTTATTTTGCAAAAATACAATGAACAAAAAGCTTCTTTATATATACTTTGTGATCCCGATTTCCCATGGGAATATGATGAATTGCGGGAGAACGAATTTGACAGAAACAAAGTTCACGAACTGTATTTAAACGAACTGAACACGAATAATTTAAATTATATCGTTGCATCAGGTCCAATTGAAGATCGAAAAAAATATTGCATTGAATGTATTACCAAGCAGTTTAGTACATACCTTTGAAATATAAATTTGGGGTGCCTTAAGAAATTAAGCGCTGAGATCAAACCCAATCTCCCGCAAGGAGAGGAACCTGAACCGGGTAATGCTGGCGTAGGTACGGTAATAAAAAAATTGATGTTGCAATTTTTTTGGCATTCCACAAATTAAATTTTATGTTTAAATACATTGTGTTTGCTTGTGCAATGCTTTTTTGTATCGAAAAAGCAACTGCTCAAAATTCAATAACGGGAAATGTGGTTTGCGAAAACTTTCCGGTGGCTTCCGCCAAAGTTTCTGTTAGCGGAACTATGCTTACAACAATAACCGACTTCAACGGAGATTTTAAAATTTCAGGCATTACAGGAAAAGATTCAGTTGAGATCGTTGTGAAAAGTTTATGGCATAAAGAATACAGAAAAAAAATAATGCTGGGAACCATTCCTGTATTTACAGTTGAGTTAATACCCGAGCAATTCATGGTGAACGAAATTGAAATATTGGCTATAAAGGCAAATCATTTCAGCGCACAATCATATACCGACTTAGACAAAGCCAAAATCAGGGAAAACAATTTAGGTCTGGATATGCCTTATATTTTGAACATGACACCTTCGGTAGTTGTTACATCGGATGCAGGAGCTGGCGTTGGATATACCGGAATTCGTATTCGCGGTTCCGATAATTCACGGGTAAATGTCACCATTAACGGGATGCCCTTGAATGATGCCGAATCGCAAGGCACCTTTTGGGTTGACCTTCCTGATTTCGCTTCTTCGGCTGATGCAATTCAAATTCAGCGGGGTGTTGGAACAAGTACAAACGGTTCGGGAGCTTTTGGCGCAAGTATTAACATAAATACAAATCAATTAAAAGCAAAAGCATATGGTGAATTGCATAATTCAATTGGCAGTTTTAATACCATGCGTAATACACTTGCGTTTGGAACAGGATTGATCAATGGTCATTTTACGGTTGACGGACGACTCAGTTCAATTACTTCTGATGGATACATTGACCGCGCTTCGTCCGATCTTAAAGCATTGTACACTTCGCTTGCATGGATCGGTAAAAAAACAAATTTACGTTTCAATGTATTTTCAGGGAAAGAAAAAACCTATCAAGCATGGTATGGTGTTTTTCAGGATTCACTTAAAACAAACCGAACATATAATCCATATACGTATCAGGACCAAACCGATAATTATTGGCAAACACATTATCAATTTTTTTGGAATACACGCATTAACAAACATTTTAGCACGAGTGTTGCTTTGTACCATACCGATGGAAAAGGATATTATCAGGAATATAAGGACGACCAGTTTTTTTCATCTTACGGTTTAAATGACGTATATACTACCAGCGATACACTTTATACAACCAACCTGGTAAGACGCAGGTGGCTCGACAATGATCTTTTCGGTGGAAATTTTATTTTGAATTATGAAAGTGCAAAATTCAAGAATGTAACGGGAGGAGGTTATAACAATTATAAAGGTTATCATTATGGACAGGTTGTTTGGGCCCAGTATACTTCCAATAGTACCGACACGGGAAAGTATTACAATGATGTGGCCGTAAAAGAAGACATTAATATATTTACAAAAAATACGATTTTCTTTAAAAAGGGGTTGTCCGCTTTTGTTGATCTTCAATTCCGCAATGTGAATTATACTTTTGAAGGTCTAAGCAATGTATTTGAATTAGGATCTCAAAGCATAAGCTATTCGTTTTTCAATCCAAAATTGGGTGTAACATTTGATCTGAACAACAGAAATAATTTTTACGCTTCATTTGGTATTGGTAATCGCGAACCCAACCGTGATGATTTTGTGAATTCAACTCCAAAAAATTATCCAAGAACCGAAAGTATGCAGGACCTGGAAGCGGGTTATAATTTTAACGGCAATAAATTTTCGGTAGCTGCCAATATCTATTACATGAATTATAAAGATCAATTGGTTCTGACCGGAAAAATAAATGATGTGGGATCATATATTCGTCAAAACATTGCTAAAAATTTCAGAAGAGGAGTTGAATTGCAAACGCGTTTTGCGCCAATTAGAATGATAGAATGGAACGCGAATTTGACTTTAAGTCAGAACCAAACCGGAAAATTTTCGGAGTTCATTGATACATACGATACGCTTGGCGGATTTTCGCAAACCGAAGTGGTTCATGAGAACACCAACATTGCCTTTTCACCAAATATCATTGCGGGAAGTGAATTGAAGTTTTATATATTGAATAATAAGAAAGTATATAGATGTCCACGAGGTATTTCCAGGTTAGCTGATTCGTGTAATGAAACGTATCACAAACTTTCGATCAGTTTTATTTCAAAGTATGTTGGAAAACAATATTTCGACAATACGTCTAATGAAGAAAGAGCGTTGGAAGCATATTTTACGCAGGATATTCGTTTGCGTTATGAAATGAAAACCAAAAATAATTGTACGATCGCAATTTATGTTCAGGCAATAAACGTCTTGAATAAATTGTATTCATCAAATGGTTACGTGTATCCGTATTATTATGGAACCGATCTGTATAACGACAAATATTATTATCCGCAGGCAGGCATTAATTATTTAGGTGGAATTTCTTGGATGTTTTAACAACAGTTCAAACTTTGAATTTTATATCGTTACCGAGATCCTGTTCCTGAACGAAGCCATTAATTCAGGTTCGTTCTCAAATGCGGTGCCAACAACAACAACAGTGGCACCGGCATTCCAGGCAAGATTGGCTGTTTCCAGCGATCTTATTCCTCCTCCAACAATGATGGGAATGTTGACTTGTTGTCGCACACTTTCAATGCAATTTTTTGAAATGGGCTTTTGAGCACCACTGCCTCCATCCAGATAAATTAATTTTAATCCAAGCATTTCACCTGCTAAAGCGGTGCATGCGGCAATTTCGGGTTTATCAAACGGTATTGCTTGCGTATTGCTTATATAACTAACGGTGGTTGAACTTCCGCAGTCGATCAACATATAACCTGTTGGTAAAACTTCGATCCCTGTTTTCTTTAAATACGGAGCCGCAATAACATGATTGCCGATTAATAATTCGGGATTACGTCCTGAAATAAGCGATAAAAATAAGATCCCATCAGCGCTTCCCGAAATTTGCAATGGACTACCGGGAAAAATAATAACGGGAATTGTTGTATTGGCTTTTATTGTTTTAATGCACTCTGAAAGCATGTCATTAACCAGTAAACTACCTCCTACAAATATCAGGTCAGCTTTAGCATATTCACATGATCCAATGAATTGCTTAAGCGATTCTTCGTTTTTGATCTTATCGGGATCAATAAGTACGGCCAGTAATTTTTTACGGGAAGTACTTGCGTGTTCTATGACAGATAACAGATTAGCCATTTTCAAATATACAATTTTAAATTGTGTACACCATCACAAATTCTTCAAATAGTTGGCAGAGTAGTTTTTCATGCAGTTTTTTTCCACCCAACGTAACGGTTGCATTTAGTTCCTGTTTTTCTTCATCCCTAAAAGCGCTCACCTCCATGTTTTCTTTAAAAAACGCAGTACCACCTCCATGTTTTTTAAAAAGAGCTTCTTTTGCTGCCCATATTACCAGCGACCGTGTTGTGTTTCCGTTACAGAACGCAGCCTCTTCGGTATTCAAAAATTTATGCAAGATCTTTAAAATTCGGTCAC
>JAYUZA010000445.1:0-4116 GCA_043752145.1 Flavobacteriales bacterium | reverse complement strand
TGTAAAGGGGGTAGAGGATAATGCAGTAGAAAAAATTGATCTTCAACCCAGCAATACTACTGACACAACTGTCATCAAAGATGTTTTATCTGTTGATTCACTTCAGGTAAATTTTGATTCGGTGTTTACATTTACCGATGATAAACCGGTTGATAGTTTAGTATTGAAATCGGGAGTTAAATTGGTTTTCATTAAGCACGGAACTAAGAATAAGGTGAAAAAATACGATGTTGCTGCGCTCAATTACCGTGGTTCGTTAACCAATGGAAAAATGATCGAGAGCAACGAAAAATTTAAAAAGGCAATTCCGTTCGTGGTGGGATTAGGAATGACCTTTGATGCGTTTGATGAGGTTTTACAAAAATGCAACTACGGAGATAAAATTCGTTTCACTATTCCCGCAGCAAAAGCGTATGGAAAAAAAGGGCGTGGCGATATAATTCCACCCAACAGCGATTTAATTTACGAAATGGATATTGTGCAGCAAATAGAAGGAAAAAAAACAAAATCAGGGATCGAGTATTTTAATTTGTTTGGTGGCGATAAAGGGAATTTGCCGAGGGAAGGTGATAACATAGTGTTGAGTTATATGGGATGGGTTAAAAAAACAGGAAGGTTATTTGACGCATCGGCAGCAAACGGCAAGTTGTATGAATTTATATTGGGTACAGGTACTGCCATTAAAGCATGGCACGAAACTGTGGCCCAAATGCACGAAGGCGAAAAAATATTAATTATTGCTCCTGCCGAAACCTGTTATGGTTCAAGGGGTGTTCAGGAATTGGTTCCGCCTAATAGTGATCTGATCTATATTTTGGAGTTGAAGGGGATAGAAAAAGGCAAGTAGTTCTACGTTAAATTTGCGTAGAAATACGCTAGCTTTTATCATTCTAAAGCTGTATTTTTGAGTGCACAAAAATCATATGCACGAACATTTTCTTCAATTATCACCCAAGGCTACTATTTATAAAACACCTTTGTTGCATTGCGCATTTGGTGATGAGGGCATTTTATATTCATACAGTATTTCCGGTGAACGGAGCAGGGAAAATTATGATACGGTATTTGATTTATATAAAGAGTTGTCCAATAATGGGGAGAATAAACTATGCATTTTAGCCGATATCAGTAAAACACAACAATCTAACAAGGAAGTACTGGATTATATTGTTGTACAGCTAACACGTTATGTAAAAGCAATGGCCCTTATTTCGGAAACACCCGCTGGGAACATGATAGGACAAATATTTACCGTTGTTTCTCAGGCACCATTTCCAACAGCTATTTTTGGTACGCAGGAAGAAGCGGTAAAATGGTTGAAGGCGTATATGTAATTGAACATCTTGTAATATTCAAAAAATGCTTTACATAATTCACAGGTTTCATTTTCAAATTTTTTTTCGCTCCGCTTTTTAGCGTAAATTGTGGCTGAACCCGTAAAATTAAAAGTTATGGAAAGAAGAAATAGAGCAAAAGACGAACTGCTATTTGATTGTAAGCTAAAAGCAGAACACGATTACGTAACAAGTTTATACGAACCATCAGAACGGCCCTATGTACGACTAGTATTGAGGCAAGCGTGTGAGGAAGGAAAACTTAAATATGCAACGCATATGGAAGTTTATCAATTGGTGAACGAAAAATTATCGCAACCCGTACCCACGTAATTTTATTTTAAACTCAGTCTTTAACTCTGTCACACTTTCGCTTTTTTTGCAGCTTTTTTCACTTCCTGTTCTTCGATCTTCTTTTTCGCTTCTTGTAGTTTGCGAACTTCTGCAAGATGAAGTGTGTTGAGGTCTTTTTTATACAAACCAATGGATTTCCATATAGGCGGACGGAACGACATCATATCAAGCGAAAAATAAAGCGGAGAGCGTCTGTATGCATTTAATGGCGAAAGCCAACGATAACCAACACCAATCGAATCGGTAGGATTTTGAACAGCATGCCAATAGAACGGAGGATTCCAAAACACATCACCCGGTTTTAAATGTACCGAAATTCCTTCCATGTATTTGTAAAGATGATAAGGGGATTTATGATCGGGCTCAAAAGGATTAAAGATACCTGCATCTATTTTAGCGGGAGCATTGCGGTAAAGGTTACGTGCCGGACTGGGATCAATGATGGGCGTATAATAATGTGAATATAACACCCATTTTTTTTCACCGTAAACCTGTACAAATAAATTTCCCTGGTTGGCATTATGAAGGGGTGTGTATGTTCCCCTACCACCCATAAAAACCTGAAAGGAATCAAATACAAGTGGACGCGTTCTGCGTTCTTTCAGCCAGTTATAATCAAAATCTTTTAGACGCTCGGGATGACGACTTAAAAGGGGATAAAAACGATAATATTTGCTTCCACCTGCTTGCATATTATCAATAACATCTTTTAGTTTTATGAGTTCGTAAGGATAATCGGAATTGTTTTGATCAACAAGCACAATGTCATCTTCACCATAAAGATCTTTAAAATATTGGGGCGACCATGTACTCACACAATCCCAATCTTTGGCAGCACCTTCCATCACAACAGGAATGCCTTTTGCTACGTAATGATTTAAGAATTCTGTCTTGCTAAGATCGGTCCTTCGCTCAATGGGTTTCAATTCCGATTCACCTTTCTCTTTCAGAACCTTTTCAAGTCTCTCAAAATATTTCGAGCGGTCTTTAAAAAGTGTTTTTCTTCCAAAAAAATGATCGAACCATTGATACGTTCCGTATTTGAAACGAAAACCGAAGGGAATATTGCGTTTAATGTCGTCCATAATCACTATAAATTTTTTAATTAAACTTTTGTTTTTTTTGCTGCCTTTTTAGCCTCCTGTTCGGCAACTTTCTTTTTGGCTTCTTGTAATTTACGGACTTCGGCCAGGTGAAGCTGATTGATATCTTTTTTATAAAGGCTGAACGATTTCCAAATAGGCGGCCTGAAGGACATCATGTCGAGCGAAAAATAAAGTGGTGAACGTCTGTAAGCGTTTAGTGGTGACAACCATCGGTAACCAACACCAATGGAATCGGTAGGATTTGTTACCGCGTGCCAGTAGAACGGAGGATTCCAAAATACATCACCCGGTTTTAAATTTACCTCGATGCCTTGCATGTATTTGTAAAGGTGATATGGATATTCATGATCGGGTTCAAACGGATTAAATGGGGGCTTGCCGTTTCGTTCGTGTGTACTGCGGTAAAGATTACGTGTGGGAAGAGGGTCGATAATGGGCGTGTAATAATGCGAATACAACACCCATTTTTTTTCACCGTAAGCTTGTACAAATAAATTTCCCTGGTTGGCATGGTGAAGCGGTGTATAAGTGCCTTTACCACCCATAAAAACCTGAAAAGCACTGAAGAAAACAGGTTTTGTTCTGCGTTCTTTCAACCATTCGTAATCAAAATCTTTCAAATGTTCCGGATGTCTGCTAAGCAATGGATAAAAGCGGTAGTATTTGCTTCCACCGGCACGTATATTATCAATAACATCTTTGAGTTTTATGAGTTCGTACGGAAAATCTATTTCATTTTGATTAACCAATACAATATCGTCTTCACCGTGAAGGTCTCTGAAATATTCGGGCGACCAGTTTTTCACACAATCCCAATCCTTGGCAGCGCCTCGCATTACAACCGGAATACCGTGTCGAACGTATTTTTGAAAAAATTCTTTTTTACTTAGATCGGTTCTGTACTCAACCTCACGATTTTCGCAAGGACCGTGTGCTATGAGTGACTTTTCAAGTTTCGCATAAAATTTTGAACGGTCTTTAAAAAGGCGTTTTCTTCCAAAAAAATGATCGAACCATTGGTAAGTACCGTATTTGAAACGAAGACCGAAAGGAATATTGCGTTTAATGTCGTCCATATAAAAATGCAGCTATAAGTTAAAGATAATAGAAAACAGTATTTGTGAAGCGTATGTCTATCTATTCACACAATTTACCCAAAATACCGTAGTTTTATCTTAGTTTGGCAATAAGACGTAGAGAGGTAAAATAGGTTGTTTCTGGAAATCCTTAAGATCTTAGTGTGAGCCGGCAATAAATCCGGTGGTCCAGGCTGCCTGAAAATTAAATCCACCTGTAACGGCATCAATGTTCAAACATTCACC